>JAITNK010000146.1 GCA_031290515.1 Oscillospiraceae bacterium | reverse complement strand
AACCAAATCAGCGACGTATCCCCGCTCGCGGGGCTTACCAATCTGACAGAACTCCATCTCAACAACAACCAAATCAGCGATATATCTCCGCTCGCGGGGCTTACCGATCTGACACATATCAATCTCGGAGTCAACGAAATCAGCGACATATCGCCGCTCGCGAAGCTTACTAATCTGACGTCTCTCGGTCTCGGCGACAACCAAATCAGCGACGTATCCCCGCTCGCGAAGCTTACTAATCTGACGTCTCTCGACCTCGAAGTCAACGAAATCAGCGACATATCGCCGCCCGCGAAGCTTACTAATCTGAAATATCTCTATCTCGACAGCAACCGAATCAGTGACTGGTCGCCCGTGGCGCATATTAAGGACGTTTATGGTCGTCCTTAATACCGGCGGCAGAAACTAAACAAAAAATCCTCCCTGCACTGTATAATCTTTCCTCCCGCGGGCAAGAATAGAGCCGCAAGCGTCGCGGGGAAGCGGCGCGAAGGAGGAAAAATGAAAGATAATAGCGGTAAAACCCCGGGCAAACGGCTCGGCGACTTTCTCGCGGGGAAGGGCTTTTACATAGTCCTTGCCGTCTGCATCGTGATTATCGGCGCGTCGGCTTGGGCTATATTCCTTACCGGAGAGCAACCGTCAGTCGCGGACATTGACGCTTACGTTCCCGTGCTGAACCCGTCGCCGAGTTCCGCGCCGAAGAGCGAGCTTCCGGCGTTCAACGTCGAGGTGAAAACGCCGCCGCCGCTCCCGTCGCCGAGCGCGGAGCCGTCGCCTTCGCCGACGCCTAAGGCTGCGCCGAAACCTACGGCGACGCCGAAGCCGGACGACGGTCACGGCGACGACGCGTCCGCCGCGAAGATTGAGGACGTGCAGTTCGTGAAGCCGGTGTCCGGCACGGTCGGGAAGCAGTTTTCGCTCGACGCGCTTCAGTACAGCCGGACGCTCGGCGACTGGCGCGCGCACGACGGAATCGACTATAACGCGCCGCCCGGCACGAAAGTCGTCGCGATTGCGGACGGCACGGTGCGCGAGCTTTACGCCGACGATATGCTCGGCACGGTCGTCGTAATCGACCACGGCTTCGGACTGCTCGCGAGCTACGCGAATCTTCAGGCGGTGCCGGTCGTCGCGGTCGGCGACAAGGTGTCGCTCGGCTCCGTAATCGGTTCCGTCGGCGAGACCTCTCTCGCCGAAGCGTCCGACCCGACGCACCTGCACCTGTCGATGACGAAGGACGGCTCGCCGGTGAACCCGGCGGACTATGTAGGCTGACTAAAGAAGGCGCGCACAGTCGAAAGACCGTGCGCGCCTTCTCCGCCGACAGAGAGGTTAATCTTAATTGCCGATCATTCGTCCCGCGTGGTCGATTGTGTAGTCGCCGGACAGCAGCAGCTCCGACACCGGGACTATGCTGTAGCCGTCGCGTATCAGGAATTCGATAATCCCGGGCAGAGCCTCCGGCGTATGCAGCGCGGCGTTGTGGAACAGCACGATGCTTCCCGGCGCGGCTTTGCCCGTGACGCGCTTCGTTATCTCGGCGGCGGACAAATCTTTCCAGTCGAGCGAGTCCACGTCCCACTGGATTATGTTCATTCCCGCCCGCCGCACCGCCGTAACGACGTTGTCGTCATACTCGCCGTAAGGCGCGCGGAACAGCGTCGGCGTCACGCCGGTGACTTTCGCGATTTTCTCGTTCGCCGCGCCGAGGTTCGCGGTTATCTGTTCCGCCGACAGCTTCGTAAAGTGCGCGTGGTCGTTGGAGTGGTTCATCACCTCGTGTCCGGCTTCGGACAGCTCGCGTACGGATTCCGGGTACTTCTCCGCCCACGCGCCGACGACGAAAAATGTCGCTTTGACGTTGTATTTCGCGAGAATTTCGATGAGCGTCCGCGTGTCCTCGTTGCCCCACGCCGCGTCGAACGTCAGGCTTACGGCGCGGTTGTCGCGCTGGACGGAGTACACGGGCAGCTCCCTTTTCGTCGCGCTCACTCCGACGACGGCGGGGTGAGTCACCGTGTAAAAAATCGCGGCTGCCGCGACGACGGTAAGCGCGGCGGCGAGCTTGCGGCGTTTAAGCGTCACGATTATCTTTCGTGCGTTCGGGCGGCGGAAGCGAAGCCGCGCGAGGTACGGCTTCACACGCCCGATGACGGGCAGCTTCATTGAATTTCCTCCTTATCAGACATACCTGCTCTAACGGTATTCGCGGCGAGGACTTGTTATGACCGGAAGGTTACAAAACCGATACCGTTTTTAACCGAAATTTAACTGTTTTGTTGTTGCGTTTACATATTTTTTGCGGTAAAATGTATCTACCGGCAGCCGAGACCGGCTAACGAGTTTTACATCGTCAAAGGAGTACGTTAAGTATGAACAAGCAGCTTTACAAATCCGCGCAAGACAAAAAAATCGCCGGGGTTTGCGGCGGACTGGCAAACTTTTTCAACGTCAGCAGCACGGCGGTCCGCGTCGCGTGGGCAATCGCGGTTCTGTGTTTCGGCACCGGACTGCTCGCGTATATCGCCGCCGCAATCATTATCCCGAAAGAACCCGCCGGCGGCGAGCAGAGATAGACGGATAACGACGGCGCGGCAGCCGCGTGCCGAGGTGTTGCGGCAAACCGTACTCAGACGGCGGTTTGCCGCAACGTGAGCGGCGGGAGGGCTTTGCCCGACCGAGCGGAGCCGCGCCTACAGGCGCGTACCCTGTGCGAAGCACGGAGCGACGTGAGGGCTTTGCCCGACCGAGCGGTTAACAAACGGCGGGGTACGGGAGTACCCTGCCGTTTTTGCGCTTGCCACGGCGCGCGGAATGTGGTAATATGGCGGCAAAGAATAATCGTAA
This sequence comes from Oscillospiraceae bacterium, assembly GCA_031290515.1. Taxonomy (GTDB): domain Bacteria; phylum Bacillota; class Clostridia; order Oscillospirales; family Oscillospiraceae; genus JAIRRO01. The sequence continues at coordinate 4,662 of JAITNK010000146.1, read as the reverse complement.
ACCGACAATGCACAATTGAGGAGCCGCGCATTTCATTGACAGCGCGCGCGGTATTTGTTATAATGTACCTGAAGCGTAAAGGAGATAACAACAATGCCTGACGAAACACCGCTGCCGCACTACAAGCGCGTACTTATTAAGCTCTCCGGCGAAGCTCTCGCGGGGGAGAAACGCTTCGGACTGGACTTCGCGGTTATGCGCGAGGTCTGCGCCGTTATCAAAAAATGCGCCGACGCCGGGGTTGAAGTCGGAATCGTCGTCGGCGGCGGCAACTTCTGGCGCGGCGCGCAGGACGGCGGCGGCAAAATCGAGCGCACACGCGCCGACCATATGGGAATGATGGCGACGGTTATGAACTCGCTCGCGCTCGCCGACACGCTCGAACAGCTCGGCGCGTCGGTCAGAGTTCAGACCGCGCTTGAAATCCGCGCCGTCGCGGAGCCGTATATCCGGCTCAAGGCGGACAAGCACCTGCGCGAGGGACGCATCGTAATCTTCGGCTGCGGAACCGGGAACCCGTATTTCTCGACGGACACGGCGGCGGTACTCCGCGCGGCGGAGATTAACGCGGACGCGATTCTGCTCGCAAAGAACATAGACGGAGTCTACTCCGCAGACCCGAACAAAGACCCCGAAGCCGTCAAGTACGACGAGATTACGTACGACGAGGTTCTGCGTCAGCGGTTGTCCGTAATGGACTACGCGGCGACGGGGCTGTCTATGGACAACCGGATTCCGGTTATACTCTTTGCTCTGAAAGACCCGGAGAATATCTACCGCGTCGTTATGGGCGAGAAGATAGGCACCGTCGTTAATTAACGCCGCCGCGCGGCGGCGGGTAATAATTAAGAAACAAGCCGGCTTCACCGGCGAAAAATATTGAGCGGCGGAGGGCATTGCCCGACCGGGCGGAAAACAAGGAGGACAAAATGGACAAATCAGCATACGAGCCTTACGGGGAGAAGATGAAGAAAACCCTGTCCGCGCTGTCGGGCGAGCTTGCGACGGTGCGGGCGGGACGCGCGAACGCCGCCGTGCTCGACCAGATTCGCGTCGATTACTACGGGCAGCCTACGCCGATTCAGCAGATCGGCTCGGTCTCCGTACCCGACCCGCGGACGCTCGTGATTACGCCGTGGGACGCGTCGAGCCTGAAAGCCGTAGAAAAGGCGATTCAAACGTCGGAACTCGGCATAAACCCGACGAACGACGGCAAGGTGATTCGTCTCGCATTTCCGCAGCTTACGGAAGACCGCAGACGCGAGCTTACGAAGCAGGTCGCGAAGTACGCCGAGGAATCCAAGGTCGCCGTACGCAACATACGGCGCGACGCGATCGAGGCGTTCAAGGCGCAGAAAAAGAAGTCGGAAATCACGGAGGACGACCTTAAGGACTGCGAAAAGGACGTCCAGAAAATCACCGACGACTATATCAAAGAAATCGAGAAGCTGCAAGAGAAAAAGGACAAAGAGCTGCTCGAAATATGAGCCTGTTCCGCCGCCGCGGCAAACTTCCGCCGCCGGACTCCGTGCCGCGCCACATCGCAATAGTTATGGACGGCAACGGACGCTGGGCTTCGCGCCGCGGTCTGCCGCGCGCCGCGGGACACGCCGCGGGCGCGGAGACGTTCCGCCGCATCGCGACGCACTGCCGCGACATCGGCGTCGGGTATCTGACGGTGTACGCGTTTTCGACGGAGAACTGGAAGCGTCCGGAGGACGAAGTGTCGCAGATATTCTCGCTGCTCGAGAAATATTTAGCGGAAGCCGCCGAGAAAATGGAGCGCGACAAAATCCGGCTCCGAATCCTTGGGGACACGTCCGTGCTGTCCTCAAAACTGCGCCGTATGATTGCGGATACGGAGCTTATTTCGTCGCAGTACACCGGGTTTCAGGCGAATATCTGCGTTAACTACGGCGCGAGGGACGAGATTCTCCGCGCCGCCGAATCGTTTGTCCGCGCCGGCGACGCGCCGACGGAGGAGGCGTTCTCCGCCGCGCTTTATTCCGGAGGGATACCCGACCCCGACCTGCTGATTCGCCCCGGCGGGGAGACGCGCCTGTCGAACTTCCTGCTCTGGCAGCTCGCTTACGCCGAGCTTTATTTTACCGACATTCTGTGGCCGGATTTCACTCCGGACGACCTAAACCGGGCGGTCGCGGCATATAACGGTAGAACGAGACGCTTCGGAGGAATATAACGCCCGCTTGCGGCGCGCAAGTTTTAGAATTATGAATTCAGGTAGCCTATGAAATCACGAATAATCGTCGCCGTCATATGCGTTCCCGCGCTGTTCGCCGCGCTCGTACTCGCGCCGGACTGGGCGACGCTCGCAGTCGCCGCGGCGGTTTGCGCGGTCGTCGCGTGGGAGTTTATGGCGACGTCGCCGTACCGCGGAACGAAAGGCTTTTACCTGTGGACGATACTCGCGATAGCGGTTTCCGCCGTAATAAACGTCGGCGCGTACAACTACTGGCGCGGAATCCGTCCGTCCGTACTCGTTATGCTGTACGCGCTGTTCGCGTTCGCGTTTCTCGTCTACCTCGTCAACGTGCGAATCGCGTTCGTTCAGGGCAAGCGCACGACGATTCCCGTGTCGCAGTTTTTTACAATATCCGGAATCGGAATACCGCTTATGCTCGCGTCGCTCGTGTCCCTGCGCGTCGCGCCGCAAGGCTACGGCGAATATCTCGTACTCGCGCCCGTAATCTGCGCGTTCGTGACGGACGGCGCGGCGTACTTCTGCGGACTCGCGTTCGGGAAACACAGACCGTTTACGCACGTCTCGCCGAAGAAATCGGTTGAGGGGTTTATCGGCGGACTCGTAACCGGAACGCTGTCGCTCGTCGCCTACGGACTCGTACTGCGCGCGCTCGGGCTTAACGCGCGGCTCGTGCCGCTCGCGGCCGCGGGACTTTTCGGAGCCGCGGCGACGGAGGCGGGCGACCTCGCGTTTTCGCTTATCAAGCGCGAACGCGGAATCAAGGACTTCGGGAACCTGCTCCCCGGACACGGCGGAATGCTCGACCGATTCGACAGTATGGTGTTCTGCGCGCCGGTGGTGTACGGAATTTCCCTGCTGCTTCCGGTTATCGCCGCGCCGGTACTGCCGTGACAAAGACGGTCGCCGTTCTCGGGAGTACCGGCTCAATCGGGACGCAGACGCTTGACGTTGCGCGGTTTCACGGATTCCGCGTCGCCGCGCTGACCGCGAACGCGTCGGTTGACGCGATTGAAGCGCAGGCGCGGGAGTTCCGTCCGGGCGTCGCCGCTATGCGCAGCGAAGCCGCGGCGGACTTACTGCGCGCGCGCGTCGCGGGTCTCGGAATCCGAGTGCTCGGCGGCGGGGACGGCGTGCGCGAAGCCGCGGCGTTTGCCGCGGAGCACAGCGACGTTACTTGCAACGCAATCGTCGGGCGCGCCGGACTTCCCGCGACGCTTGAGGTACTCGGCTGCGGCGGAACGCTCGCCCTTGCGAACAAGGAGTCGATTGTCTGCGCGGGAGAACGCGTTACCGCGCTCGCGAAAGCGAACAACGCCGCGATTATCCCGGTTGACAGCGAGCACACCGCGATATTTCAGTGTCTGCGCGCGGCGGACGGAAACCGGGTGCGCAAAATAATACTGACCGCGTCCGGAGGTCCGTTCCGCGGCAAACCCGCGTCCGAAACGGAAAACCTCACGGCGCGCGAAGCTCTGCGTCACCCGACCTGGAATATGGGCGCGAAAATCACGGTCGATTCCGCGACGCTTATGAACAAGGGTTTTGAGTTTATCGAGGCGGTGCGTCTGTTCGGTCTCGCGCCGGAGCAAATCGAGGTCGTCGTCCACCCGCAGTCGGTACTGCACTCGGCGGTCGAGTTCGCGGACGGAAGCGTTATCGCGCAGCTGTCGTCCCGCGATATGCGGACGGCGATACAGTACGCGCTCACCTATCCGGAGCGTCTGCCCTGTCCCGCCGCGCCGCTCGGTCTTACGGAGATTGGTAATCTCACGTTTGAGAAGCCGGATTCGGACGCGTTCCCGTGTCTCGCGCTCGCGATGAAAGCGGCTCCGCTCGGCGACGAAGTCTGCGGCGCGCTTAACGACGCGAACGAGGACGCCGTCGCGCGGTTCCTGCGGGGCGAGATACGGTTCGGCGGGATATATGAATTTGTCGCGCGAGAAATGGAGAAGATAGGCTTATGTTTATAGTAATCGCGATTTTAATTTTCGGCGCGCTCATCGCCGTACACGAGCTGGGGCATTTTGCCGCCGCGAAAAAGCTCGGTGTGAGGGTCAACGAGTTCAACATCGGTATGGGTCCTAAGCTCTGGAAGCGGCAGCGCGGAGAGACGCTGTACACGATTCGTCTGCTGCCGTTCGGCGGCTCCTGCGTTATGGAGGGCGAGGACGAGGAGACGTACGTCGCGGAGGAAGCCGGCGGCGGCGACGCACCCGAACCGACCGCGGCTCATCAGGACTACGCCGCCTGGCGCGTGTCCGGACGCACCCACGAGGAGTACGTTGAGAAATTCGGCGAACCGTACTCGCCGCCGGGCAACAGACCGAGCCTTGCCGAGTGGAAAGCGGCCGGGCGTTCGCTGCGTGAATACGCGGATATATACGGCAACCCGTATATTAAGTCCGGCGACCGGCGAAAAAGTCAAATGTCTTCGCCGG
>JAITNK010000052.1 GCA_031290515.1 Oscillospiraceae bacterium | reverse complement strand
TTTTGTATGTACAATATACCAGGACAGCCGCGCCCCGCGCAACCTCCGCGGGGGGTTATTTTTAAGCGAATACGGCAAAAACACAAAACAACGCGCCAATATTACCGAAAATCCGCGCGTATAAAACGGTACGGAGCCGCTTGCGCCGCTCCGTACCGTGCAGGTTGCAGAGAGTTACATTTTTTCCGGCGCGGATACGCCGATTATCGAGAGGCTTATCGCTATAACGCGCCGCGTCAGATCCGCGAGCTTCAGCCGCGCGTCCCGCAGAGCGTCCGCCTCGCCGCGGATTCTGCACTCGGTGTAGAACTTGTGAAACTTCGCCGCAAGGTCGATGACGTAGCGGTTCACACGCGACGGGTCAAGCTCGCGCGCGGCGAGCGTAATCTCCTCCGGCAGCGCGGCGAGCTTCGCGGTCAGCTCGCGCTCCGGCGGCGACGACAGCAGACCGTACTCCGCGGTATCCGGAACGGCGCAGCCTTCGGATGCGAGCGCGGAGATAAGACTGCAAATCCGCGCGTGGGCGTACTGCACATAGTAAACCGGGTTTTCGCTGTCCTGCCGCACGGCGAGACCGAGGTCGAACTCGAGGTGGCTGTCCGGCTTCGCGTTGAAGAAAAAGCGGCACGCGTCAACCGAAATCTCGTCGAGCAGGTCGTTCAGCGACATAGCCTTTCCCGTGCGTTTAGAGACCTTTATGACCTCGCCGTCGCGTCGGAGCCGCACCATTTGCATAATCAGAAACGTCAGCCGCTCCGGCGTTAAGTTGAAGCACGGAGCCGTCATCGTCTTTTGGAAACGAATCGTGTGTCCGTGGTGGTCCGCGCCGAGCACGTTGATAACGCGGTCGAACCCGCGCACCTCGAACTTGTTGCGGTGATACGCAATATCGACGGCGTAGTATGTGTAAAACCCGTTGGCGCGCAGCAGAACCTCGTCTTTCTCCGCGCCGAGCGACTTGTTGTCGAGCCACAGCGCGCCGTCCGCCTCGTAGGTCAGCCCGGCGTCCGTCATAAGCCGCACGGTCTCCGCGACGTAGCCCGAGTCGTGCAGACCGGATTCGCGGAACCATTCGTCGTAGACGATGCGGTACCGTCTGAGGTGTTCCTCCATAAGCGCGATGTTGCGCGGCAGCGCGTATTCCACGAAGTACCGTGCGCGCGCATCCTCGGAGAGCGCGGCGAGACTGTCCCCGCGCTCCGCGAAAACCTCGCCCGCAAGCTCGCGGATGTCGTCGCCGTGGTAGCCGTTTTCGGGGAACTCGACCGCGTCTTCTCCGAGTACGAGCTGCATATACCGCGCGTCAATCGACTTGCCGAACAGCTCGACCTGATTGCCCGCGTCGTTGACGTAAAACTCGCGCCGCACATCGTAGCCCGCGCGCTGCAAAACAGTCGCGAGCACGTCGCCGAGTACGCCGCCGCGCGCGTTGCCGATTGTCATCGGTCCGGTGGGGTTCGCGGAGACGAACTCGACCATAACGCGCCTGCCGCCGCCTTCGTCAACCGAGCCGTAGTCCTCTCCGGACTCCGCGACGGCGGCGAGCACGTCGCCGTACCACGCGTCCGCGAGCCTGAAATTCAAAAAGCCGGGGCCCGCGACCTCGCACGAGGAGAAGCGGGTTCCGGAGAGGTCGAGTCCCGCCGCGATTTCGTCCGCGAGGTCGCGCGGCTTCCTGCCGAGCTTTTTCGCGGACGACATTGCGTGAGTCGCCGAGAAGTCGCCGTTTTCCGGGTTGCGCGGAGTTTCGACCGCGCCGTTAAGCTCCGGGTTGAACGCCGACAGCAGCGAGTGAATACTCTGCCTCGCGTCTTCTATAAGGTTTGTGCGCATTATTTTCCTCCGTTTTTTATTGGGCGGTCGCGGCGGAAGTCCGAGGTAAGCATTTCGGCAAAGGCGCGTCCGCCCGCCGTTTTGCCGAAATATGAGCGCAGGGAGGCTCTGCCGACCAAGCGGCAAATACCGTGAGCCGCGTCCGCAGACGCGTACCCCGTGCGAGCCTGCGAGCACGGAGCGCAGGGAGGCTCCGCCGACCAAGCGGCAAATACCGCGGGAGGCTCCGCCGACCAAGCGGCTAACAAGGTTTTACGCTGATTGTATAGCTGTTCCGCGAGATAATGACGTTATCCACGTCGAGCGAGTAGCGGATTTTCAGGTCGCCGCCTTTTTTCGTAAGCTCGCGGGAGATATACTCCGTCTCCACTCCCATAGTGAGCGAGCCGAACGGCGTTTCGTAGAGAAAATGATGCTTTTCGCCCGTGTCGAACACCATATCCGCACCGAACCACGACCCGCGCGTAAGCGTAATGCGCGACGGTTCCACGACGAAAACGGTCTTGGTGTCGTCCGGGGATCCGGTAACGTCGCTGTCGAAGTATGAGATTTGCGACTTGCCGCCGCGCGACACGACGTATTCGCCGTCCGTCACGAGACGGAAGGTTTCCTCGTCGCTGCCGGGCGAGGTCTGCTGACCGTCGATTGTGATTGTGTATAAATCGTTTTTTTTCATTTGAACGTCCTGCCTGTATAATGTATCCGGGTCAGTTCTCGGAGAGACTGACCTGCGTAATATTGCCGGCAATATCCGTGCCGAGGAAGCGCGAAGCCGGCTCCGCGAAACCGTCCGGAGAGTCGGTGACAAAGTATTCGGCGGTTCCGGGTTCGCTCCGCGATGAGAGCAGCCCGAGTCCGGCAAGCCGCGCGGCGGTCGCTTCGGCGGCTGCCGCGCCGGAGTCGATGAGCGCGACCGCGCCGCCGAGTGTTTTCGCGATAACGCCGCGCAGCAGGGGATAGTGCGTACAGCCGAGTATCACCGTGTCCGCGCCGAAGCGCAGCATATCCGCGAGATAGCCGCGCGCGATTATGAGCGCGGCTTCGTCGTCCGGAGCCGTGCGTCCGTTTTCCGCGAGCGGCACGAAAAGCGGACACGCGGTTTGCAGTACCTCAATATCCGCGCCGAAGCCGGACAGCGCGCGGATATACGCGCCGCTCCGCACGGTCGCCGCCGTGCCGAGAACGCCGACCCTGCGGTTTTTCGTGACGGCGGAAGCCTCGCGCGACGGAGCGTCCACAACGTCGAACACCGGGACCGCGCCCGCGGTTTCGCGCACGGCTTCTATCGCGGCGGAGGACACGGTGTTGCAAGCCGACATAATCGCCTTGACCCCGCGCGAGAGCAGGAAACCCGCGTCCTCGCGCGCGTATTTGATTATAGTTTCGCGGGAGCGCGAACCGTACGGCACCCGTCCCGTGTCGCCGAGGTAAACGATGTTTTCGCGGGGCAGAAGCTGCCGCAGCCGCTTGACGGCGGTCAGTCCGCCGACTCCCGAATCGAAAACGCCGATGCTGCGTTCGTCCATTTTTTTGCTCTTTCCGCGTCACGACCGCCGTTTGATAAAAGTTTATGTTGCAATATTACTGCGGTGAGAGTTATAATATGATATACTAACATTGCGTCGTTGTCAATAAAGAAATGCGGAGACGGACGGCTATACTTTCCGGGTTCACCGTGCGGCGGCGCAGCCGCACGGGGCGTTTCGGCAGAGGCGCGTCTCACGGAAGCGGCGTTTGCCGAAACAAACCAAAAGCGCGGGAGGCTCCGCCGACCAAGCGGTAAATACTAAAAGCGCGGGAGGCTCCGCCGACTGAGCGGTAAACAAACTATGCAGATTGAAATTAACAAGAAACAATTCAGACGACTCGTCGATATGGTCTACATCGGGAACTGGGTGCTTAACTCGACCCGGGAATTCGGCGACCGCATAACCGAGTACGACGACGCGGAGTCCGCGCTTTTGTCGCACTGCGGCGACGCGGGTATGGACGCGCTCGCGGCGGCTACGCCGTTCGGCGGTTTCAAACCGTCGCAGGCGTTTCAGGACGGCGGTATTCACGAGGCGATTGCGGACTATGAGGACGCGGTGTTCTTCGATATTCTGGCGCAGGAGCTTGCCCGCCGCGATATGGAGGAAGCCGGACTTGCGGCGGACGACGTAACGGAGCTGAACCGCCGGTGCGACGAGTATATGGACGAGTTCGAGGCGAACGGCGTGACGAATATCACGCTCGAAAAGCCGTGAAAATTCCCTTTTTGCGTCTGCATCCGGACGCTGTACTGCCCGTGCCCGCAACGCCCGGCAGCGCGGGAGCCGACCTCTGCGCCCGGCTCGACGCGGACGTGACCGTCGCGCCCGGAGAGACTTACGTCGTTACGAACGGCTTTGCCGCCGCGGTTCCCGAAGGGTACGCCGGGCTTGTGTTCGCGCGAAGCGGACTCGCGTCGAAGAACGGACTCGCGCCCGCGAACAAGGTCGGGGTCGTGGACAGCGATTACCGCGGAGAATGGCGCGTGCCGATGCACAACCACAGCGGCGAACCGCAGACTATCAGGAACGGACAGCGAATCGCGCAGGTCGTAATCGTCCCGGCTTTCGCGCCGGAGTTTTACGAAACGGACAGTCTTGACGAGACGGAGCGCGGCTCCGGCGGTCTCGGCTCGACCGGAAGCTGACGCTTCCGGAGCTAAGAGTTAAAAGCTAAGGAACGGGGGCGCGGAGGTTTTGGATTTTAGCGAAGTTACCGTTATAGCGGAGGAGCTTTTTGCGGCGGCGAAGCTCGCGCCGGGAGATATTCTCGCGGTCGGCTGTTCGTCGAGCGAGATTCTCGGCGAGCGTATCGGGACGCACAGCAGTCCGGAGGTCGGCGAAGCTGTGTTCCGCGCGGTCGCCGCAGTCTGCGCGGAGCGCGGCGTATACCTCGCGGCGCAGTGCTGCGAGCACCTGAACCGCGCGCTCGTCGTCAGCCGGGAGTGCGCCGGGCGTTACGGACTGCAAATCGTAAACGCGGTGCCGCAGCCGAAAGCCGGAGGCAGCTTCGCGGCGGCGGCATACGCGCTCGCGCCGGACGCGGTCGTGGTCGCGTCGCTCGGAGCAAGTGCGGCGGCGGGACTCGACATAGGCGGAACGCTCGTCGGTATGCACCTGCGCACGGTCGCCGTACCGGTGAAGCTGACCGCGAGAACGCTCGGCGCGGCGACCGTAATCGCGGCGAGAACGCGTCCGCCGTTCGTCGGCGGAGTCCGCGCCGTCTACGACGAGGGTTTGATGTAGGCAGCCCCCCGGGGAACACGCTTCTTTCGGGAAAAAGCGCGTCCGCCGGAGTTAGGTTACTATCCGTAGGCGGATAGTAACCTCGTTTAAGCTGATATACCGCAGCGGCACTTTGTGCCTGCGGTATACTATCCGCAGACCGCCGGGCAAAGCCCTTGGGGTCTGCTCAAAATTATATACCACAACGGCACTTCGTGCCTGCGGTATAATAATATTTGCAAAGGTAGTGTTTATGGATAAGCAGGTCAAAGCGGCGTTTACCGGGTTTATGCGGTCGTGCCGCGCGCTGAAATCCGGCGTTGCGTTCGCGCCGGCTGACGGGTGCGAACGCCGTGCTGCGGAAGCGCACCCCGAAGCATTCTCCGCGGTATGAGCGGCGATATACACTCCGGTCACAGAAACCGGCTGCGCGAGACGTTTCTGAAGAACGGCATCGATTCTCTGCACGACCACAACATACTCGAACTGCTGCTGTTTTACGCGATACCGAGAGCGGACACGAATAAGCTCGCGCACGAGCTTATGGACAGGTTCGGGACGCTCGCGGACGTTTTCGACGCGCCGATTGAACAACTTACCGCGGTTCCGGGCGTCGGCGAAAACGCCGCCTCGCTGATTAAGCTGATTCCTCCGGTTTCGCGCCGCTATCAGATTTCGCGCACGAGCTTTGAAAACATCATAACGAGTCCGTCCGGCGCGGGCGAGTTTCTGCTTCCGCATTTCATCGGCGAGCGCGACGAAGTCGTGTACATCGCGTGTCTCGACGCGAAAGGAAAGCTGCTCGCCTGCAAACTGCTGTTCCGCGGCAACGTGAACTCGGCGGGAGTGAGCGTCCGCAAGATTGTCGAAACCGCGATAACGTTCAACGCGTCGGCGGTCATACTCGCGCACAATCACCCCTCGGGAATCGCGCTTCCGAGCGCGGAGGACCGCGCGACGACTATCCGTATCCGCGACGCGCTCGCCGCAGTGGACGTCGCGCTGACGGATCACATAGTCGTAGCCGACGACGATTTCATAAGTATGGCGAGCAACGGCGTGATATGATTTACCGCTCGGTCGGCAGAGCCTCCCGCGGTATTTGCCGCTTGGTCGGGCAAAGCCCTCCCGCGGTATTTGCCGCTCGGTCGGGCAAGTCCTCCGTCGCTCCGTGCTCGCAAGCTCGCACAGGGACGCGTCTGCGGACGCGGCTCACCCTGACCGGGCGAGCTTGCCGCTCGGTCGGAATGAATCCTCCCG
>JAITNK010000043.1 GCA_031290515.1 Oscillospiraceae bacterium | reverse complement strand
CGGAATCGGAGCGGACAGAGCGCAAAACTACCACGCTGACGGCGAGGGTTCGGCGGTCGTATATGCGGCAATGGCAGAAGCGACCGTTGCTTTCCGCGAGTGTGCAGCAATGCCGGAGGATTGGAATGCACCTATTCAATCGGACTACAAAAAACGCGGAGGGAGAAAATAAGAAATGGATAACGCCGTAATGCCACAGTCTGAATTGGATTTTTGCCGTGAGCTTATCGCAAAAAGCAGGTGGATATTCGCAAGACTATGCCGCAAAACCCACATTATTATACGCTCCGCAAAGAGTGCGTTTTGGATGCAGAGTTTGTTCGGTTTGTGGAGATTATCCGGCAATACGGGTATCGTTATCAATACGGCGGCTATTGGTATACTCAGCTTGACGTTGACGAATGGTTTTACTGGACTATGGGCGCGCCGCTTGAAGAAACAATCCTTATAAACCGCAAAGACTTGAAGCTGAAAGAAAGTGGCGAGTAAGCAACTGAACGATGTATGTCGGTGGTGGAGGACCTTCTTAAAAGACAAATACATATGCCAATAAACAAAAAACCGCCCAAGAGTGCCGATTATACGGCGTTCTTGGGCGGCTTGGGGTTTCGCCCATAAAGCGTTTATCCATCGGCGTAAACGCTGTAGATGTGCCAGTCTTTGGCTATCGCATAGGCTCTTAGCTTTTCCTCCTGCGCCCTCCTGATTGAATAGCCCTCTTTCGCCTGAGTCCCTGTGTCGTTGCGCGCCAATACGGTGCGGTTCAATTTACTTTGTGTCGGTTGTATCGCCGCGCGCACGGGATTTTGCGGACGAACCGCGCCGCGCCGCAATACGGCGTTCAATTTTCACCGCTAACAGCGCGACCGGCACTATCGCCGCGAACGAGAGTACCACCAAACGCCCCGGACTGATACCAAACAACCAGTCCGACGGTGCGCGGAACTCAAAATTCATATTCCTCTCAATCGCCGCAATCCCCGTGCTTATCGAGGTAAAGCAGGCGAAGCGCAGCATCCATCTTACAAAACCGAATCGCTTCGGGACATCGCGACCGCGCCGCAGTTCGTACAGGTACGCAATCAGCAGCGGCGGTATACCTATCACAAATACCGCCGTGGCCACAAACATAGCCGGTTCCACAACGTCGAGCCCGGTTTGAAGCATAGCGCAAAGCAAAACAATATCAAGAACCTCGGAACCGAGTGCGGCAAATATTGTGATAACACGTTTTTTCATAGTTATAACCATACATTACCAAGTTTGTTTTTGTTCCTGCCGAGTACATTTTCATTATACGTTTAATCCTATATTTCGTCAATACTCATTTTTTATAATCTTATATATGCAGAAAATTCTACCATATGACGCATAAAGGGCGCAGATAAAATCCGCGCCCTTTTATGCGTTACACAAATGTCCGCCTACAGATTATACTCCTGCTCGACCTCGGACGCGAAGTTCAGCGCGGTCAGCAGCTTGACGCGCAGTTCCGTAAAGTCCGACGAACCGCGGTTTCGCGGATACGACATCGGAACGTCCACAACCTCGGTGACGCGTCCCGGGCGCGGCGACATTACGACTATGCGCTGACTTAAATATACCGCTTCGTCCACGTCGTGCGTTATCAGAACCATTGTGTTGCCTCGCTCCTGCCACAGGCGAATGATTTCGTCCTGAAGCGTCATACGCGTAAAGCTGTCGAGCGCGCCGAGCGGCTCGTCGAGCAGCAACACGTCCGGCGACACGGCAAGACTGCGGATAAGCGACGCGCGCTGTCTCATTCCGCCGGAAAGCTGGTGCGGATACGACCCGGCGAACTCCGAAAGTCCGGCTTTGCCGATGAGCGTATCGACGGCGGCGCGGTTGGCGCCGAGCCGTTTCGACGATTTGAGCGCGAAGATTATGTTGCGCCGCACGGTCAGCCACGGGAACAGCGTGTGCTCCTGAAAGACGAGTCCGCGGTCGGGGTTAGTCCCCGTCACCGGCACTCCGCCGCACAGCACCTCGCCGCGCGTAGGCATTTCAAGCCCCGCGATAACGCGGAGCAGCGTACTCTTTCCGCAGCCGGACGTGCCGACGATTGAGACGAACTCGCCCGGTTCCACCGTAAGGCTCAGGTCTTCTATCGCGCAGAGCGTTCCGCCGGAATCGAGCCGCGCAAAAGTTTTGTTGAGGTTCCGTACCTCGATACTGCCGCGTTCGCTCATACGACGCCGCCCTCCTTCCAGCGCAGAACGCGCTTCTTGATAAAGCTGAACAGAGCGTTCACCAGAAAGAACGTGAGGCAGATTATTATGACGGCGGCGTACATCTTCGCGAACTCCGCCCAGCCGCGCTGCCAGTTGATATACCAGCCGAGTCCGGCTTCGACGCCCATCATCTCCGCGACGAGCAGCGCGGTGCAGGCGATGCTCATTCCCTGCGTCAGCCCCTGAAAAATAAACGGCGACGACGCGGGTATCGCGACCTTGAATATAAGCGCGGCTTTCGTCGCGCCGAACGTGCGCGCCGCCTCGAAATTGGATTTCGGAATGTTCAGAACGCCGGTCATCGTCGTCATCGTGACGGGATACCACACGCCGAGCGCAATCAGGAACACGCTCCCGCCGAACAGGCTCGACGCGACAATCAGGATTATCGGCAGCCAGGTAGTGGACGGAATGGGTCCGAGGACTTTGACGACGGGCCACACCCAGTAGCGCGCCTTTTCGCTCCACCCGGCGGCGATTCCGGTCACAAGTCCCGCAAGTCCGCCGGAGGAATAGCCGATAAACAGCAGTATAAGCGAGTGCCAGACGGATTTCCACAGGATAACGCGGTCGCTTATCATAGCGTTCAGAATCGCGTCCGGCCACGGGAAATACGGCTGCGGCAGCCGTCCGGTTTTAAGCGTCGCCCAGTCGTAGGCAAACAGCAGAATGAACACCGCCGTGTAAATCGGCGCGTTGCGCCGGAGTTTCTGACTCGTACGTTTTGAGAACAATATCGCGCGGTTCCACCGGCTGTTATTCTTATCGCCGCGGAATCGGACGTTTTCGAGCAGCGAGAAAAGCGAGATAAACACCCGCGCGAGCAGAATCGCCGCGAAAAAACCGATGAACCATACCCAGAGGTTCGTCGGCTTCGACTTGTCGAGCGGCTTGAACTCTTTGAAATTCGGAGCGAATTTATACTGCGCGATTATCAGCAGCGAAACGATAAGCGGCAGCAAACGGAGCAGCCAGTCAACGGCTTTCCCCGCAGCCGTCTTCGGTTTCGCCTCTATCTGCCGAAGCTCCCATATGGAAAGCTCCGACGCTCTGGTCTCGAGCGAGTCGAGTATTGTTTTTTCTGCGGCAGCATCGGTTTCTGTAGTTGTAGTCGCGGTTGTCGCCACGGTCTTTCACCGCCTTATATATTTCATTATTCGCTCCGGTCGGGCAAAGCCCTCCGGTCGCTTAAGTTCCGGCAAAACGCCGCGTCCGTGAGACGCGCTTTGCCGGGCAGCCTGTATTACTGCCGGGTAAGCGCGCGGGACGCGTGAAAATGCGTCCCGCGCGAGAGCGGTCGCCTTGTCAGCCGATGTTTAGCGGTACCCAAATCTGCGCCTTAACGTCGTCGGGGTTGAGGTCGGCGGATATAACGCCGAGCTTCTGATACTCGTCAACCGACCTGTAGAGCGTCGCTTCCGTAAGCTCGTTCGGCAGTCCGAAGCGGAACAGCCCCAGCAGATGCACCGCGTATTCCTCCGTGCCGCTTATGTAACCGTTTTCGAGCAGAAGTTTTGCGGTCTCAATCTTGTTCTCCTCGTTTGCGTCAATCCAGAGCGCGGCTTTATAGACCGCGCGGCTGATTTTCTCGCTCGCGACCGGGTTCTCGTCGAGGAACGCGCCGGATATGCCCATTACGCAGCAGGCTTCGTCCTTGAAATCGTCGTCCTCGTGCAGCGAGCGGATACGGACGATTGAACCGTTTTGAACCTCTTTCTCGGAAACCTGATCCCCGATGACCGCGACGTCCGCCTTGCCCTCGGTGAGCGCGATGAGCGCGGAGTTGTCGTCGTCAAACGCGAGCCAGGTGAAGTCGTCCGGCACAAAACCGTCGTGCGAGATGAAACGGTAAGCGATGTTGTTGTTAACGCCGCCGAAACCGCCGGAAACCGCGACGCGCTGACCCTTAGTGAACTCCGTTATACCCGAGTCCGCCGTAACGAACGCGGACGAGCAGCCCGTGTGCAGTCCGACGGTGAAGCGAATGTCGATACCGTTTGTGACCGGCGTGAGCCAGTACGCTATCATTCCGGCGGAAGTGTCGAGATGTCCGGTCGCGATTGCGTCGCGCGCGTTTTCGACCTTTGTAAGCTCGGTGTTAAGCCCCTCGTCGGCGAAATAGCCCTTGAGCTGCGCGATTGCCACAGCCGCCTGGCAGAGTCCGCCGCTGTAGCCGATTTTAATGACGCGCTGCGACGCGGGTTCCGCGAGATACGCGGCTTCGTTGTCCGGAGCTGTCGCGCCGGGGGTCGTGACGTCCGCTCCGGCGGAGGGAGTGGGGGACGCGTCTCCGTCGCCGCTTTTCGCGCACGAGGCGAGAATACCGGCGCAGAGGACGAGCGAGAGCAGGATTGCGGTGAGTTTTGTACGGGTTTTCATTTTTTCTTTCCTTCTTCCTTTTGTTTTTATTCTTTTATAAAGCTGAACGTGTCCGCTTCCCAGTACCAGTCTCTGTACGGCTGCTTTATGTGTTTAGCCAGCCGCGTCTGATAACTTGTGTTACCGAGAGCGAATACGATACGGCGCAGGATTTGCCAGAAGCCCGTATACCCGAAAAACGCGCCCTCAGTCGAAAAGAGCTGTACGCTCGGCACGCCGAGTTTCGCGGCGGCGCCGTGCGTTCCGTTGTGGGTGATTACAAAGTCGGGCTTCAGGGTTCTTAGCTGATGTGAAAACTCAAACAGCTGCGTGGACACGGAAACGTGAGCGTCCGGAAGTTTTTCCGCGACTTCGGCGTACACATCTTCCGCGTTATCGTCGTAGTGATACGCCTTGATACTCAGAATGTCGATACCGAACTCCGCGAGAGCGACGGCTTCCGCACCCGCGCGGACTACGCCGCCGCCGATTATCGCGCGTTTGCCGCGCACTTTCGGCAGGAACGGTTCGATTGCCTCGCGGGCGAGCTTTTCCTCATAGTCCGCGAGCTTTTCGGCTTCGGCTTCAAGCCCGAAATGCGCCGCGATTCCGACGAGCCAGCGGCGCGTCTCCGTGAAACCGATCGGCATTCCGGCGATGTAGTACGGCATACCGTACTTCTCCTCGAGATACTTCAGCATATAATCGTCGTGTACGTTGCACATACTGACGTTCAGAGCCGCCTGCGAAATCTGCCGGTACTCGTCGAGACTCGAATACTCCGCGAAAATGCGCACTTTGAGTCCGAGCGCGGTCAGCAGACGCTCGATTTCGTTCTCGTCGGCGACGCCGATACTCGTCGCGTTCCAGAGGTTTATAGTGTGCGACTTCTGATAGTTCTCTTTCGCGCGCTCCATCGGGTACTTCGGGTCGGACGGGTCAAGCGGAACGTAGTCTTTCCACGGTTCCGGCTCGAACGGAATGTCGCGCAGAAGTCCGTGGTAGAACGCGTCGTACGCGCTCGCGACCACGCGGGACTTGAAACCCGGGCAGTGCAGTCCGACGACTTTTGCCGAGACTTTGTCCTTTTCGCTCTCCACGACCTCGGCGACGTCGTCACCGATTATGTTCGGCGCGCAGGTGGACACGACAAATATAATCTCCGGGCGGAACTCGCGGTCGGCGTACTCGATTGCCTCGCGGAGCTTGCGCTCGCCTCCGCCGATAACGTCCGTCTCGGTGAGGTCGGTCGCGAGCCAGTTCGCGGGGGTCGGAGGAAGTCCGCGCTGCACGCGCCCGCGGTTCGACGACACGCCTATCGGTCCGAGCATAGAGCCGCATCCCGCCGGAGAGTGAAGCACGATAACGGAATTCTGCACCGTCGCCGCCATCATAAGCGTAAGCGACATCTGGCACGAACCCGACTGCCAGAACGAGCGGTTTTTCCGCATAAGGCAGCCCTCTTTCTGGCAGTCGAGCAGGTCGCACGCGGAGCCGGAATAGCTGTCCGCAAGCTGAAGTCTGCTGTCGCGGACGGGCGGAATTTTCTGTTCGTAATAGCTCATATTCTTATCCTTTCGCCGACATTATCGCGCTGATCAAATCCTCGTAAAGCCGCAGTCCGCCGCGGTATCCGGCGTAACCCTGCGACACGATTGTGCGGTCGAAAGCCGGGAAGCTCACGCCGAGATATTTCGCGCCGCGTTTCGCCGCAGTCTGTTTTTCGTATGTGCTGCCGACGATGAACAGCGGGGTCAGCGCGTCGAAATAACGCTCGCCGCGGCTTTCCGGGTGGTTGTGCGTAATCGCCCGCGCGATTTTCGTCGCGCCGCTCACAAACTGCGGGGCGGCGGGGAATTCCGCGAACGCCTGCGTGAGACTCTCTTTCTGCTCGTCGGACAGCGAGTCTGTGACGAATACGTCCGCCGGTACCCAGCCCAGCTCGCGGTACAGGTAGCGGTTGAGCGGCAGCGCGTAGCTCGAGTTCGTGACGGTCACGCCGAAAAACCGGAGGTCTCCGTCGGCGTAGCTGTCCACCGCGCGCTCGAAATAGCGGTAGTACCGCTCGTTTTCGGCTTCGATGACGTCCTCCGCGTTAGTTGCGCCGACCTTTCCGGCGAGCTCGCGCAGAAACGCGTCCGTCGCCTCGGGACCTATCGGCAGTTCGGTCGCCCAGTACGGCGTGCCGTGGCGTTCCTCGAAATTTTCGGCGAACTCCACGCCGCGCGTGCGGGAGAGTACGATGTTCAGAGCGGCGCGCGGCGCGGACAGTATGTTATCAAACGTCTGCGACGGCGAGAAAAATGTGTTAACGCGCAACCCGAGCAGCGCGCCGAGCCGCTCGATTTCCTCAAGGTCTCCGCGGAAAAACGGGTCGTACCCCGGCACTATGCCGAAGACGTTGACGAGCTTCGCGTCTTTCCCGTCCGACGGGCGGAGCCAGCGGTTGAAAATCCCGTCAAGCAGGATTTCGTACCCGGCGTAACTGTCGCCCTTGAAGCTCGGCGTACTTATCGCGATGACCGGCTCGCCCTCCGCGGCGAACTCGGACACGGTACCCGCCGCGTCGTCGCCGATCATTTCGGTCATACAGCCGGTCGCGACTATGTACAGCTTGCCGTCGATGAGTTTAAGGGTCGATTCGATTTCCTCGTGCAGACGGTCGGTGCCGCCGAATACGATTTCCGTCTCCGTCACCGCGGAGGACGGCGCGGAGCCGCCGGAGCAGTACGACGCGCCGAGTCCGCCGCCGCCGAACGCGAGAAAGTTCATCAGGTTGCCGCCGCAGCCCGCCGACGTGTGGACTATCGGGATAACCTCCGGCAGAGCGGAAATCGCGGCGAGCGCGCCGCCAAGCGCGCAGGAAGCGCGCGGCTTTTCAATAAATTCACTCATATGCTTTATTTACCTCCCGGAAGCGCGGAGTAATCGTACAGCACGGTGGACAGGTACCGCTCCCCGGTGTCGGGCAGCAGCGCGACGATTGTCTTTCCGGCGTTCTCGGCGCGCTTTGAGATTTGCAGTGCCGCGAAAGCCGCCGCGCCGGACGAGATTCCGACGAGCAGCCCCTCGCTGCGTCCCAGCTCGCGCGAAGTCTCGACCGCCTCGTCGCCCTTGACGAGGTATATCTCGTCGGCGATTCCGCTGTACACCTTAGGCACGAAGCCCGCGCCGATTCCCTGAATTTTGTGCGATCCGGGCGCGCCGCCGGACAGCACCGGCGACTCGAACGGCTCGACCGCGACGATTTGAACGTCCGGCTTCTTCGCTTTCAGGTTTGCGCCGACGCCGGAAACCGTGCCGCCGGTGCCTACTCCGGCGATAAATATGTCTACCGCGCCGTCCGTATCGTTCCAGATTTCCTCCGCGGTCGTCCTGTGGTGAACCGCGGGGTTCGCCGGATTCTCAAACTGTTGCAGGATTACGCCGCCCGTCTGCGCCGCAATCTCTTCCGCTTTTCGCACCGCGCCGCGCATACCGTCCGCGCCCGGCGTGAGAACCAGCGACGCGCCGAGCGCGGTGAGCAGTTTGCGCCGCTCTATGCTCATCGTTTCGGGCATCGTTAGTATAACGCCGTACCCGCGCGCCGCCGCGACGAACGCGACGCCGATGCCGGTGTTGCCGCTTGTCGGCTCGATAATCGTGCCGCCGGGCTGGAGTCTTCCGGACTCTTCCGCGTCCGTAATCATCGCGAGCGCGATACGGTCTTTGACGGAACCGAGCGGGTTAAAGTACTCGAGTTTCAGTAAAATATCCGCTTTCGCGGGTTTGCCTTTCAGGAAGTTGTTCGGCTTCAGCAGCGGTGTGCCGCCGATAAGTTCCGTAAGGCTGTTAACGTATTTTGCCATAAGCGTAGTCCCCGTTCCCCAATTCTTAATGATTATTCGCTCGGCTTAACCGCTCGGCGCGGCAAAGCCGCGCTGTCACTCCGTGCTTCGCACGGGGAACGCCGCTGCGGCGGCGGCTCCCGAGAAGTACAGTCAGCAAACTGTGCCTTTTGCAGCTTTTTCGCGAAAAAGCGCGTTCCGCCCCCCTTGCCCCTTCCGCGGACTAAATACCGGCGGTTGCGCCGCCGACGACCGCGCCGGACTCGAGTTCGAGGAGCCTGTCGCTCCAGGTAGCAGCCCACTCGCGCAGCTCGGAAAGCTCGAGCGGAGCGGGAGTTTTCGACACCTCGTGGTTCGCGATTCGCTCCGCGAGCTGTTTGTACACCGCCGCCTGCTCGCTGTCTGGCGCGGCTTCGACGACCGTTTTGCCTTTCAGCTCGCACTGCGTCACCGTCAGCGAGCGCGGTACATACTGTATTATCTGCGTCTCCGTACGCTCCGCGAAGTCGTCCACAATCTCGCG
>JAITNK010000031.1 GCA_031290515.1 Oscillospiraceae bacterium | reverse complement strand
TGCACCCGACGGCTAATAATCTTCGCCGCCTAACTTCCGCTGTAACGCGCGGAGCCTCGCCTGACGCGCGCGGTAATCCGGCAGTACTCCGGCGACGAGTCTCCAGAACCGCGCGGAGTGGTTCATTTCCGTGAGGTGCGCGAGTTCGTGGACGACGACGTAGTCGATTGCGCCGTCGTCGGCGAGTATGAGCCGCCACGAGAAATTGAGCGACTTTTTACCGGAGCAGCTGCCCCACCGCGTTTTCGCGCCGCTGATTTTTACCGCAGACGGCTCGGCGTTCATAACCCCTGCGAAGTGCGCGACGCGTTCGGTCAGGTGCCGCTTCGCGCACTCCCGGTATATCTGCACAACCTCGGACCTGATTTGCTCCGGAGTCAGTTCCGGCGGCAGGGTAAACGGATTATCCGTGTCTGCCCGCGCGCCGTCGCCGGAAGCCGTCAGCGCGTACTCCACGCCGCGAAGCGTAACCGCGCCGCCGTAGTTCAGCGCGAACTCGCCGCGCCGCCTAAGCTGCTCCCGCGACTGCGCGAGCTTGCCCGCAATCCACCGCTCCTTTGACGCGACGAACGCGTCTATGTCCCGCTTCGCCGTACGGAGCGGCGCGCGAACCTCGACGGCTCCGTCCCGGATATATATCGCGACGGTGCGCCGCCGCGACCGCGCAAGTGTGTAGTCAATCATACTCATTTATATAGTGTACGGCGGGAACGTTCGTCTGTCAATATATTTTTTGCTGTTGCAATTTCCGCGCGCTCGGCGTATACTGCGTTTTGAGCCGCGGACAAAGTCCCGCCGCGGATATTTCACACCGGAAGGCTGACTGCATATATGAACCGTAAATATTCGCGCCTCGCCGCACTTGCGCTCGCGATTCTGCTCGCGGGCTGCGCCGGGGCTGAAACTATACCGAACTCCGCAGCTCCGATCGCGCCGGAAACGCCGGTCGTCTCGGAGCGTCTTGAAACGCCCGGCGTCGAAGTAATTCCGGACGCGCCGTCTCCCCCGCCGGAACCCGACGCCGACGCCGCAACGCCGGACGAAACACCGTCTCCGACGCCGCCGGAAGCGAGCGCGCCGCCGTCGCCCGCCGCACCTGTCGCGGCGGCTAAAATCACGCTCAACGCGCCGACGCCCGCCGAACTCACGGTCGGAGAGCGCGTATCGGTCGGGTACGCCGTCTCTCCCGCGGACGCCGCGGACAAAACCGTAACGTTTTCGTCGTCGGACGCGTCCGTCGCGTCGGTCTCCGGCGCAACCGTGACCGCCGTCGGGCTCGGCGGCGCGACTATAACCGCGCGTACGGCGAACGGCGTTACCGCGAGCTTCCGCGTGACCGTCCTCACTCTGCCGGAATCGCTGACGCTCGGCGCGCCCGGAACTCTCTCGCGGTACGCGTCCGCTCGCCTGACGGCGTCGGGCTATCCCGTCGGTTCCGCGACCGGCGCGCTTAATTTCACGTCCGACGACGAGTCCGTGCTCTCGTGTACGGCAAGCGGCGAGCTTTACGCCAAAAAAGCCGGTTCGGCGACGATAACCTGCGTGTCGTCGTACGGCGTTTCCGCGTCCGCGCGCGTCACGGTTATAGTTCCGGTGGAGCGCGTCGCCGTCGCAGTAAACGGAACGCGTTTCAAGCTCGGAGCCACCGCGGCGTTCACCGTCTCGGTCTATCCGGAGGACGCGACGTACGCGAGCATATCGATAACGACCGACGGCTGTCTCGTGACCGACGGCGTACTCGAATTCACCGCCGCCGGAATGGTTACGGTCACGGCGACGGCGGACAACGGCGTTTCCGGCTCCGCGCAGGTCGCGGTCATCGACGCGGAGGCGTATATAAGCGAGGTCATACGGCTTGTCAACGTCGAGCGCGCCGCCGCCGGTCTCTCCGCGCTTGAGACGAGCGCGCCGCTTCACGATGCGGCGAACGTCCGCGCCGTCGAAATCCGTACGCTTTTTGACCACACCCGCCCGGACGGAAGCAGCGGCTTCACCGCGCTCGACGAGTTCAGCGTTCCGTATTCTTCCGCGGCGGAGAACATCGCTGCCGGTCAGCGGTCGCCCGCATACGTCGTCGAGGCGTGGATGAATTCGGCGGGACACCGCGCGAATATTCTCAACGGTTCTTTCGGCAAAATCGGCGTGGGATTCGACCTGAACGGCACTACGCTTTACTGGACGCAATTTTTTACGGATTAGCATAACCGCTTATTGCATTCCGCTTGCCGGAAATAAATTCCGGCCGCGCTCCGATGTTCCGGCAAAACGCCGTCTGCGGACTCTTTGCCGGAATGAGCCGTCCTGATTGTTCGTCCGGGAAGCCGGCTAAGCTGCCGACGCCCTCCATACGCGCCTCAGCATAAACGCTCCGATTACCGCCGTGAGCGCTTCCGCCGCGGGGAACGCCCACCAGACGACGGACTCCGCGTCCGCCGTAAGCGTCAGCAGAAACGCCGCCGGCAGCGCGAACACGACGAGCCGCATCAGCGACACCGCGAGCGAGCTTACGCCGCGCCCGAACGCCTGAAACGCGCCCTGATATGTAATGTTCGCGCCCGCGAACAGGTAGCCGAGCGTGATTACGCGCGCCGCCGTCACGAACAGCTTCGCGGTCGTCGCCGTGAGTCCGAAGAGCGGAGCCGCCGCCGGAGCCGCGAGCTGCAGCAGCAGTGTTCCGAGAAGCATTATGCCGAGCGTATAGAGCATCCCGTACCTGACGCCGTCGCGTATTCGACGGCGGTTTTTCGCGCCGAAGCTCCAACCGACGAGCGGAATCATCGCGTTGTTCATACCGAACGCCGCGAAAAACACAAACTGCTGTACCTTATAATATACGCCGTAAGCCGTCACCGCAGCGTCCGACACGCGTCCGAAGACAAGGTTTACGGCGTAAGTCTGCACCGACATCAACGCCTGCATAATGATTGCGGGAACGCCGATTTTGTATATCTCGCCGACTACGGCGCGCTCCGGCTTGAAATACCGCGGCGCGGCGTTTATGTCGCGGTTTAACGCCGTGTGAAACGCCGCGGAGAGTACGAGCGTGATTACCTGCCCGATAACCGTCGCGTACGCCGCGCCCGCGACCCCGAGTTTCAGCGCAAAGATAAACACCGGGTCGAGTATGATATTCGCCGCCGCGCCCGCTATCTGCGCGACGGTTGACAGCACCGTGCGCCCCGTCGCCTGCAGCAGTTTTTCATAAATCATCGACAGTATCGCGCCGAACGACAGCGTACAGCAGATTGTCAGGTACCGCGTGCCCATTGCGAGCACAACGCCGTCCGACGTTTGCGTCGCGAAGTACCCGCGTACGGCGAACAGTCCCGCGAGCAGGAACGCGATGTATGTACACGCGCCGAGAAATACCGAGTTCCCGGCGATTTTGCTCGCGCGCTCGCGGTCGCCCGCGCCGAGACTGCGCGACAGTAGCGAGTTCACGCCGACCCCGGTTCCCACGCCGATTGCAATCATCAGCATCTGCACCGGGAACGCGAGCGTCAGCGCGTTGAGCGCGAGTTCGCCGTCTCCGCCCGGCATATTGCCGACAAAATAGCTGTCAACAATGTTATAAAACGCCTGCAACACCATTGAAATTATCATCGGCGCGCCCATAGCGAGCAGCAGACGCGGTATCGGCGCGGTCGCCATTTTGTTCGGCGCGGACTCCGCGGATTTCATCGTGAATTCCCCCTCGGCGCACAAAAACGGCGCGAAAACGGTAAGTCAACCGGACTTACGCGCTTCGCGCCGCTCGTTGCGAAAATTTATTATTATCATTGTACCACGTCCGGCGGCGCGCGGCAAATGGACATTTTCAACAAAAAAACAACAACGCGCGATTCCGCTTGACAGCGCAAACACGAAATGCTAAACTGCATACACTAATCGGCGGCATATCTCCGCCCGTAACGCTCTCCCGGTTTAACTTCCGTTTACATTGCCGTGCTACACTCTTGCCGAGGTGACGCATATGAGCAAGATTTTAATCGCGGACGACGACCCGAATATCCGGGAACTTGTCCGCACCCTGTTGAAAAACGCCGGGTTTGACACAATCGAAGCGTCCGACGGGCGCGACGCGCTCGCGAAAATGTCGGACGCGAACCCGGATATGGCTGTCGTGGACGTTATGATGCCGAATATGGACGGTTACGAGTTGTGCCGGCACCTGCGGAAATACTATGAAAATCTGCCGGTGCTGCTGCTTACGGCGAAAGCGGAGCTGCCCGCGAAAGTCAAAGGCTTCGAGCTTGGCGCGGACGATTACCTGACGAAGCCGTTTGAGGGGGACGAGCTGCTGCTGCGCGTCAAGGCGTTGCTGCGCCGGTACAAAATCGAGACAGCGCAGACGCTTACGGTCGGACTGCTGACGGTTGACCGCGGGAGTTTCTCCGTAAGTCTCGGCGGTGCGCGCGAGGACATTCCGATGAAAGAGTTCGAACTGCTGTTCAAGCTCGCCGGGTTCCCGGGCAGAACGTTCCCGCGCGACCAGCTCATCGAGGACGTGTGGGGCTACGATTTCGACGGCAACGAGCGTACGCTCGACGTACACATAAGCCGTCTGCGCGAGCGGTTCCCCGCCGAAAAGTACGGTTTCAAAATCACGACCGTGCGCGGACTCGGGTACCGTCTGGAGGTGACGGTATGAAAAAAGCTGCGGTTACGGCGTTAAAATTTTTGCTCGCGATTGCCGTGTGCTCCGCGATTTTTACGGTGGGGTTTTTCGCGACAAACTGGCTGAACGTCAAGAACGACCTGCTGTCTCACATTCTGTCGGGCATTGCGGGAATCGCCGTCATTGGCTCCACCGCCTGGATTGCCGGGCAGACCCGCGGCTTTCGCGACTCAAAAAACCACAGCTCTATTCTTTTCGCCATAGAAGAATTAAACAAGGGCAATTTCAGCGTCACGCTCGAAACAAACGGACACCGTAATGAAATCAGTGACAAGTTCAACGAAATGGCGAAAAACCTCGGCGACCTCGAAACAATGCGGCAGGACTTCATCTCAAACGTGTCGCACGAGATTCAGTCTCCGCTGACTTCAATCGGCGGCTTCGCCGCGTTGCTGCAAAACGACGCGCTGCCTGCCGGGGAACGCCGCCACTATGCCGAGATTATCGAGTCGGAGAGCCGCAGGCTGTCGAGTCTCTCCGGCAATCTGCTCAAGCTTTCCGCGCTTGACGGCGGGGAAAAGCCGCTTTCCATTACGACTTTCCGTCTCGACCGCCAGCTTCAGCAGACCGCGCTTACGCTCGAGCCGCAGTGGTCGGCGAAGTCTCTGAACGTCGAAGCCGATTTGGAAAAATGCGAATACTCCGGCGACGAGGATTTGCTGTCGCAGGTGTGGGTGAATCTGCTGCACAACGCGGTAAAGTTCACGCCGGACGGCGGGACTGTCAGCGTACAGTTGAAAACCGACGGCGGACAATTGAAAATTACGGTTGCGGATTCGGGCGTCGGTATTTCCGCGGAGGACGCTGTGCATATTTTCGAGCGGTTCTACAAGGCGGACAAGTCGCGTGACCGCGCGCTCGGCGGCAGCGGACTCGGGCTGTCGCTCGTGAAAAAAATCGCGGAACTTCACGGCGGGAGCGTTACCGTGTCAAGCGAACCCGGCTGCGGCGCGGCGTTTACCGTAGTTTTGCCGCGGAAAGAATAATCTTCTTTGTTTACCCTGCGTTCACACAGAGTTTAACCTCCGTTTAATTTGCGGCTGTAGAATACAGTTACAAACTAAACGGAGGTGCTGTTATGAGCATAATAATCTTTCTGGTAATGCTGTTCCTCGGAGCGTTCGGCGACATTCAGGCGACAAAGGAGGAGGCTGCGGTATGAAAACGGTAATTGAAGTGAACAACCTCGTGAAGCAGTACGACCGCGCAAAGACCCCGGCGGTGGACGACGTCAGCTTCGCGGTCGGAGAGGGCGAGTTCTTCGCGTTCCTCGGACCGAACGGCGCGGGCAAGACGACGACAATCTCGATTCTGACCACGACGCTGTCCAAAACATCCGGCGACGTTATCATCGCCGGGTACGACGTCGGCAGGCAGTCGAGAGAGGTGCGTGAACACGTCGGCATCATCTTCCAGAAGCCGAGTCTCGACCCGCAGCTCTCGGCGGAGGAAAACGTCCGCTTCCACGCCTGCCTGTACGGAGTCTACGGCTACCGCCCGACGTTCAGGCTGATGCCGAAAGCATACCGCGACCGCGTGCTTGAGCTTGCGGACGTCGTCGGAATCACGGACGCGCTGTTCAAGCCGATCAAAAAGCTGTCCGGCGGAATGCAGCGCAAGCTCGAGATTATACGCAGTCTGATTCACACGCCGAAAATCCTGTTCCTCGACGAGCCTACGCAGGGGCTTGACGCGGTGAGCCGCCGCAGTCTCTGGGAATACCTGAACGGCGTCCGCCGCGAAAACGGCACGACCGTGTTCCTCACCACGCACTATATCGACGAGGCGGAGATTGCCGACAACGTCTGCATAATCAATCACGGCAAAATCGCCGCCTGCTGCAGCCCTACCGAACTCAAAAGCACACTCGAGTTCGACCCCACGCCGCGCGTCTGTCTGCCGACGCTCGAAGACGCGTATATCGAATATCTCAACAAAACGGGAGGCGCGGCATAATGAGAAGTCAAAACCGCGGGTACGGCTCGCCGGACGGAACGGCAGTACGGCGCGCCGCGCGAAGCGCGTTCCCCGTCCCCGCAGGGACTGAGCGCACGGCGGCTCCGCCGTCGGGCGCGGTAAATAAAGGAGGTGCGGCATAATGTCCGAACTCGTATTAAACCGCGATACCGCCGCGGAAACCGAAACGGCTGCGGTTAAAAAGAAATCCGGCTTTGCCCGGGAGCTTAACGCGATAGTGACTATCGTCGCGCGCGGCGTACTGCTGACTCTGAAATCCCCGTCAACGCTAATAATGAGCCTCGTAATGCCAATCGTAATGATGGGTATGATCGGCGGCAACCTGTCGCAGAATATGGCGGGCGGACTCGGCTTCGACTACGGGCAGTTTATGCTCGTCGGAATGCTCGTCAATATGCTGTTTATGGTTACTTCGCAGGGACTTTCGAGCCTTGTCGAAGACCGCGACACGAACTTCACGCAGGAAATGTTTATCGCGCCGGTGTCGCGTCCCTCGATTGTTATCGGCACGATACTCGGCTCGGCGTTCACGGCGATTGTGTCGCTGCTCGGAACGCTTGCCGTAGCACTGTTTATGGGAATCCGGCTCGGCGTTCCGCAGCTTCTCGCGATACTCGCGCTGTCCCCGCTTATGTGCCTTGCGGCGGGTTCGTTCGCGGTGCTGCTGATCGGCGGTATCAAGAACAAAAAGGCTGCGAATATGGCGGTAATGATTGTCACAATGCCGCAGATGTTCCTGTCCGGCGCGATTATCCCGATTGGAAACTCCAGCGGTATCCTGCTCGTGCTGAACCGCATTATGCCGATGACCTACTGTCTCGACCTCGTCCGCGCGGTCGTCTACGCCGGAACGCCGGAGTACGCGGGCGTGGTGCTGTTCAACCCGGTCGTGACGCTCGCGGCGATTGTCGCGCTGACGGTCGTATGCCTGACGGTCGGGACGGTGCTGTTCGCCCGGAGCGAGACGCACAAGTAAGAAATCAGCCGCACGGTCGGCGGAGTGCAGGGCACTCCGCCGACCGTGCGGCTGTGTGGTCCGAGTGACAGGGTTCGAACCTGCGGCCTGATGCTCCCAAAGCACCCGCGCTACCAACTGCGCCACACCCGGATAAACTAACCGGCAAAATCAGTCATCTATGAATATTGAGACGACCGCCGGGAAGCGACGCTCGCGGCTTTTCCTGCGCGACGCCGGACGAGCGGAACCGCGCCGTCCCCCGGCGGGTATTCCGGTTACGCGGATTTGGAACGCCGCGCTATTTCCCAATGTTCTTCACAATCTTCACGGCGAGCATTGCCGCGCCGAAACCGTTGTCGATATTCACCACTCCCACGCCGGACGCGCAGGAATTCAGCATCGCGAGCAGCGCGGCGAGACCGCCGAAGTTCGCGCCGTAGCCGATACTCGTCGGCACCGCGATTACCGGGCGCGAAGTCAGCCCGCCGACGACGGACGCGAGCGCGCCCTCCATTCCGGCAATCACGACGATAACGGCGGCTTCCTCCAGAATGTCGAGCCGCGCGAGCAGCCTGTGAATTCCGGCGACTCCGACGTCATAGAGCCGGCGCACGTCGCAGCCGTGAAAATCCGCCGTCACGAACGCTTCCTCCGCGACCGGAATGTCGGACGTTCCGGCGCAGAGTATGAGAACCGGCGCGCTCGACCGCGGTTCCGGACGGCGTTCGACGCTGATAATCCGCGCCGCCTCGCTGTACCGCGCGTCCGGAATCGCGGACGCGACCTCCGCGAAAACCTCGGCGGCGGCGCGCGTCGCAAGTACGTTCTGCGTCCCGCGCGACAGCATATTTTGCATTACGCCGATTATCTGCCCCGTGGTTTTTCCGGCGCAGTATATGACTTCGGACGCGCCGGTGCGCGCCTTTCGCGCGTGATCGACCGTCGCGTAGCCGAGGTCGTCAAACGGCGGGGCATAGACCGCGTTCAGCTCCGCTTCCGCGTCCCCGACCGACAGCGCGCCCGCGGCGACGCGGCGCAGTATTTCCGATGCTTCCATTGTTCACCCTCTGTCAGCCGCCCGGTCGGCAGCACCGACCGTCGCTCAATATTTCTGCCGTCTTCGGACGGCTCAAAACTCCGCTGCCGTTCCGCAGGCGAACCCGCGCGCGCAACCGCAGCTTCGCGCGGCGGCGCGCCGCGCTGCCGCGGGTTTGCGCAGTGAATAACATACTGTTTCTTTATATGATAGCACATTCCGGCGCGTTTCTCAACATAAAATTTTCGCCGCCGCACAAAAATGTTCCGCGCGCGTATAATCGCCGCCGTGAGGATAAAAATAACGCCGTAAGCAATATTTCCCAAATCTATAAACCGGAGGCAGAAAATGAAACATACAGTAAGAAAGCTCACGGCGTTGCTTCTCGCGCTCACCGCGCTCGCGTCCGCGGCGGTCGGCTTCGCTTTCGCGAACGACACGACAATCGAAATCGGCTCGCCTAAAAACAGCGCGCCGATTGCCGAGAACCTGTCCTACACGACGTTCAGGGGCATTTCCGTGACCGGCAAATTCAAGGCTCTCGACCCCGACGGCGACACGCTGACCTTTGAAATCACGGCGGCTCCCAAGAAGGGCGGCGTTCTCCCGACCGAAAACGGCGAATTCGTCTACACCCCTTCGGACGGCAAGAAAGGCAAGGACACGTTCGCCTATGTCGCCGTGGACTCCGAGGGCGGCGTATCCTCCTCCGCTACGGTGACAATCGAAATTAAGAAGCAGTCCACCAAGACGACCTACGCCGATATGGACGGAAACGACGCGTACTACGCCGCGCTTGTGCTCGCGGAAAACGGCGTGTTCACAGGCGAAAAGCTTGGCGGCGAGTACTTCTTCCGTCCGGACGCACCGGTCACGCGCTCCGAGTTCCTCGCTATGGCGATGTCCGTGTCCGGCGCGAAAACAATCGGCGGAATCACGCGCACCGGCTTTTCCGACGACGGCGACATTCCGCTTTGGGCGAAGCCGTACGTCTCCGCCGGGCTGATGTCCGGCGTTATCTCCGGCTACCGCAGCTCTGACGGCAGTCTCGTATTCAATCCCAACAACGAGATTAACTTCACCGAAGCGGCTGTCATTCTGAACCGCACGCTCGGAATCACCGACGTCGTCGGCGCGGCGGCGACAGACGACAGCGCGGTACCCGCCTGGGCGCAGAGCGCGTCGGTCAACCTCGCGGCGACCGGGATACTACCCGCCGGTCTCGCGTCCTGCGCGAACGACACGGTCACGCGCGCGGACGCGGCGCGGCTGCTGCTCGGCTCGCTCGAAGTGCTTGAAGCGCGCGACTCCGGCGGCGGCGGGCTGTTAAGCTGGGGTAAGTAGGGTTTGCTATCCGCGCTCATTTGCCGCTTGGTCGGCAAAGCCTCCCGCGCGCATTTGCCGCTTGGTCGGCAAAGCCTCCCGCGCTCAAGCGCGAGCGAAGCTCGCGCGGGGGACGCGCCTGCGGACGCGGCTCGCGCATTATGCGCTCGCTAATACCTGCCGCAACAGCGGCAATAAGAGACCGGAAGCTATCACTTCCGGTCTCTTATTGCTGCTGTATCCTGTATATTCCTCTGTGTTTATTATCTTTTTACTGTTGTAACCCTATATACCGTGCTTAATTCGGTCGTGCTCTTCGGCGCGTTTGCCGTTGTTGAAGCGTTCCAGCGTCCCGACGAGATAGCCCGTAATGCGGCGGATTCGCTCGAAACCGAGCGTTTCCTCACCCTCAAACTCACGCCGTCCGCACTTCGGGCATTCGTCGCCGATTACGCCGGTGAAGCCGCAGACCGGGTCGCGGTCTACCGGATGGTTCACGGAGCCGTACCCGATGCCGGATTTCTGCATACAGCGCACGACTTTCTCGAACGCCTCGAGGTTTTTGAGCGGGTCGCCGTCCATCTCGATATAGCTGATGTGACCCGCGTTCGTCAGCGCGTGGTACGGTGCTTCGAGCTTGATTTTGTCGAACGCGGAAATCGGGTGGTAAACCGGAACGTGGAAGCTGTTCGTATAGTAATCGCGGTCGGTCACGCCCTCGATAACGCCGTACTTCTTCGCGTCGATACGGACGAACCGTCCCGAAAGTCCCTCCGCCGGAGTCGCAATCAGCGAGAAGTTGAGTCCGCGCTTCGCGCTCTCCTCGTCCATACGGCGGCGCATATGCGAGATGATTTCAAGCCCGAGGT
The DNA here is from genome assembly GCA_031290515.1 of Oscillospiraceae bacterium. GTDB lineage: Bacteria > Bacillota > Clostridia > Oscillospirales > Oscillospiraceae > JAIRRO01. Next base: position 1,917 of record JAITNK010000031.1, on the reverse strand, counting down.
CCTGCGCCTTTTCGCTCTCGCCGTGGTGCGCGCCGACGAGGGCTTTAAGCGTCTCGGCAAGCCCGATAAAGCCGACGGTCAGCGTTCCGTGCTTCAGCACCTCGCGCACCTCGTCGTCCCACTTCAGCTTGTCGCTGCCGAGCCACACGCCCTGCCCCATAAGGAACGGGTAGTTATAGACGTGCTTGCGGCACTGAATCTCAAACCGTTCGAGCAGCTGGTCTACTGTCAGGTCGAGGACGTGGTCGAGGTCGGTAAAGAATCTCTCGATGTCGCCCTTAGCTTTAATCGCGATGCGCGGCAGATTCACCGACGTGAACGACAGGTTCCCGCGCCCGTTGCAAACCTCCTGCTCCGGGTCATAGTTGTTGCCGATTACGCGTGTGCGGCAGCCCATATACGCGATTTCGGTCTCGGGGCGGCCCTCAACGTAGTACTGCGCGTTAAACGGCGCGTCGAGGAACGCGAAGTTCGGAAACAGCCGCTTCGCGGAGCAGCGAATCGCGAGCTTGAACAGGTCGTAGTTCGGCTCTCCCTCGTTGAGGTTCACGCCGTCCTTGACTCTGAAAATCTGAATCGGGAATATCGGCGTTTCGCCGTTGCCGATACCGCGCTCCGTGGACAGCAGGAGATTTTTCATCACCATACGCCCCTCGGTGGACGTGTCCATACCGTAGTTGACGGACGAAAACGGCGTCTGCGCGCCCGCGCGGCTGTGCATAGTGTTCAGGTTATGGATAAACGCCTCCATCGCCTGATACGTCGCGCGGTCGGTCTCCTTTGCCGCGTGATAGTGCGCCGTCCGCTGAATCTTGCGCAGCTGCTCCGCCGGCAGTCCGAAGTGTTCGGTAAGCAGCGGCAGTTCCGATTCAAAGTACGCGTCGCAGTTCTCAAGCGTCGGGCGAAGTCCGTCGAACTCTTCCCAGTCGTCAATTAAGAGCGAGCGGTTGTTCTCCTTGAGCCAGCCGTCCGGGTCTTCGGCGACGTCGCCTATCAGCATAATCGCTTTCGCGAGATTCTGACGGTACAGCCGCGCAAACGTCTTGCGAACCCCCTCCGCCATACCGTAGTCGAAGTTCGCTACGCTCTGCCCGCCGTGCTGGTCGTTCTGGTTCGACTGTATCGCGATACACGCGAGCGCGGCGTAGCTCGCGATGTCTTTCGGCTCGCGCAACAGTCCGTGACCGGTTGAAAACCCGCCCCTGAACAGCTTTATAATATCAATCTGCGTGCAGGTCGTCGTCAGCGTCAGGAAGTCGAGGTCGTGGATATGAATGTCGCCGTCCGAATGCGCTTTCGAGTGGTCGGGGTTCAGCACGAACATATGGTAAAACTGCTTCGCGCCCTCGCTTCCGTACTTAAGCATCGCGCCCATCGCGGTGTCGCCGTCGATATTCGCGTTCTCGCGCTTAACGTCGCTGTCGCGCGCGTCGGCGTATGTGATTTCCTCAAACGTCTTCATAAGGCGCGAATTCATCTGCCGCGCGCGAAGCCGCTCCTCGCGGTAGAGGATATACGCTTTCGCCGTCGTGACGTATCCGTTCCGCATAAGCACGCGCTCGACTATGTCCTGGACGTGCTCGACGTCCGGCACCTCCGCGCCCTCTTCCGCGAGAATCTCGGACACCTCGTCCGCGAGCCTCACGGCAAGCTCGTCCGCGTCGCGCCGGTACGTCGCGTCGAACGCTTTTTTGATTGCCTCCGCAATCTTTGCCGCATCAAACGCGGCAGTTCTGCCGTCGCGCTTCTTAATTTTTGTAACTGCGCTAACTGTAACCGCCATTTCCGTTATTGTCCTTTCCTGTCTTCCCGCACAATATCTTGTGTCTTTCTCTGTCGTAGGGGTCTCTATAATACTACTAATGGGGCTGCTTGTCAACACCTAATTTTAATTTATTTGCTTGCTTATTAACCGCT
>JAITNK010000149.1 GCA_031290515.1 Oscillospiraceae bacterium | reverse complement strand
GAAAACGCGACGATTATGGAAAAGCTGACCGCGATTGCGACGAAAATCTACCGCGCGGACTCCGTCGAGCTTGTCGGAACCGCCGTGAAGCAGATTAAAGAGCTTGAGGCTATGGGCTTTTCCAAGGCTCCGATTTGTATGGCGAAAACGCAGTACAGCTTCTCGGACGACGCGGCGAAGCTCGGCGCGCCGCGCGGCTTCAAGGTTACGGTTCGCAACCTCAAAATCTCCGCCGGAGCCGGCTTTATCGTCGCGCTGACCGGCGACATTATGACGATGCCGGGACTGTCGAAGTCCCCCGCCGCGGAGCGCATAGACGTAGACGCGAACGGCGTTATTTCCGGATTGTTCTAAGAACAGTCCCGGAAATAACGCATAATTAACAGTTAGCAATGCATAATTGATAATTGTGGAACGGGGAACGGGGGGAACGCGGCGAGAGTTGTTTTCCCCCGCGAAATCAAAAATATGAGTTTTATCAAGTCGCCGATTGACGAATTTGTCACCGTGCTCGCATCGAAAGCGTCCGTGCCCGGAGGCGGCGGAGCGTCCGCGCTCGTCGGAGCCGTCGGAACCGCGCTCGGCAATATGGTCGGCAGTCTGACCGTCGGCAAGAAGAAATACGCCGACGTGGAAGCGGACATTATAGAACTGCAAAAGCAGTCCGACGCGCTTCAGGCGGAGTTTCTGCGTCTCATCGACGCGGACGCGGACGCGTTCGAGCCTCTGTCCCGGGCGTACGGAATCCCGAAAGACGACCCGACGCGTGAAGCGGTTATGGAAGCCGCGCTCCGCGTCGCGACAGCCGTCCCGCTCGACATTATGCGCACCTGCGCGAAAGCGATTGCCGTTATCGCGGAGTTCGCGGCTAAGGGAAGCGCGCTCGCAATCTCCGACGCGGGCGTCGGAGCGGCGTTCGCGAAAGCCGCGCTTCAGGGCGCGAGCCTGAACGTATTCATCAACACCAAGGCTATGACCGACCGCGCGTTCGCCGCCGAAGTCGAAGCCGAAGCGGACAGACTGCTGTCCGTGTACGCGGCAAAGGCGGACGGGATTTTCGGAGGCGTAGTCGCGAGACTGCGCGGATAGTTATGGCTGAGACGGCAAAGGTTCAGATTCGCAGACGCGAGTGCTGGAGCGGGTGCGCGTGTCACCGCAGCGACTCAATCGACCTTGACGCGCTGGACGCGGAAGACGAAGCAAACGAACGCGCCGCAGCCGGCAGCCGGGCAGCGGATAACGCCGAAACAGCGGCAAATCGCCAAAACTAAGCAAACCAAAGCAATAACTAAGTAAAACTATCGCTTTTTTGCGGCTTGTCCCGCCGGCGGGTTTCCGGAAAAAAGCGCGTATCCAAACCACGCGTAATAAGGAGTACAATATGGCAGGTCTGCTCAAAGGCAAGGACGTCGCCGACGCGCTGAACGCGAAAATGTCGGCGGACGTCGAGTCGCTCAAAGCGAACGGCGTGACCCCGACGCTCGCAATCGTGCGCGTCGGCGAACGTCCGGACGATATATCGTATGAAAAAGGCGCGACGAAACGCGCCGAAACCGTCGGCGTTGCGGTGAAAAACGTCCTGCTTCCGCAGGACGTTACGCAGGACGCGCTGCTGAGCGCGATACTCGGACTGAACGCGGACAAGTCGGTGCACGGCGTGCTGCTGTTCCGTCCGCTGCCGAAGCACCTCGACGAAGAGACAATCCGCAACTCGCTCGCGCCCGAAAAGGACGTGGACGGCATTACGGACGGTTCGCTCGTCGGAGTTTTCACGGGTAACGGCAGGGGCTATCCGCCCTGCACCGCGCAGGCGTGTATGGAAATCCTCGACTATTACGGCGTTGACTGCAAGGGTAAACGCGCCGTCGTCGTCGGACGCAGTCTCGTCGTCGGCAAACCGGCGGCGCAGATGCTGCTCGCGAAAAACGCGACGGTCACGACTTGTCACACGCGCACCGTCGATATGCCGGGCGTCGTTAAAAACGCCGAAATCGTAATCGTCGCCGCGGGTAAAGCCGGCGCGGTGACAAAAGACTATGTATCGGACGGTCAGGTTATCGTCGATGTGGGCATCAACGTGAACGCCGAGGGCAAGCTCTGCGGCGACGTCGCGTTTGACGAGGTCGAGCAGATAGTCGGCGCGATTACTCCGGTTCCCGGCGGCGTGGGCAGCGTGACGACGAGCGTACTCGTCTCGCACGTTGTGGACGCGGCGAAAAAAGCGTAGCAAATGCGGCAGGCGCGCTCCGGCGTATCTGCCGCCGCCTGTCTGTAGTCCTGTGCGGGACTGTTAAATTGCACATTCTAAGGGTTTTGTAAAATATACCGAAAAATATCTTGCATTAAAAGGAGCAATGTGGTATGATTATCATAGCGGAAAAACTTAACGGCTCGATTCCGACCTGCGCTAAGGCAATCGCCGAGCGCAACGAGGACTACATCAAGGAAATGGCGTTGAAGCAGGCGGAATCCGGCGCGACATTTCTCGATTGCTGCGCCTCGGTCAACGAGGGCGAGCTTGAGACAATCAAGTGGATGATCGACACGATTCAGTCGGTCACGGACTGCCCGATTTCCGTGGATTCGCCGGATGTAAACATCGTTCTCAAGGCGATGAAGTTCTGCAAAAAGCCGGGACTTTTCAACTCTGTCTCCGGCGAGGGCAACAAAATCGAGCTCGCGTTCCCCGTTCTCGTGCAGGAAGAGTACAAAAAGTGGCACGTTATGGCGCTGCTGAACGACGACACCGGTATTCCCAAAACCGCGGGAGACCGTATCCGCGTCTTCGACCGCATTATGGCTGACGCGGCGAAGTACGGCGTCGCCGAGAACCGCATACACATCGACCCGCTCGTCGAAATGCTCTGTACGGCGGACGACGGCGAGGGAATCTCGATGGTGCTCGAGGTTATGAAACACATCAAAACGACGCACCCGAAAGTGCATATCTCCGGCGCGATTTCAAACATCTCGTTCAACCTCCCGGCGCGCAAAATCGCAAACCAGGCGTTCGCGGTTCTCGCAATCGCGAACGGTATGGACTCGTCCGTTATGGATCCGCTCAGCCAGGATCTGCGCGGCGTTATCTACGCGGCGGAAGCGATGATCGGCGAGGACGACCTCTGCGGCGAGTACATCTCGGCTTACCGCGAAGGCATATTCGGGCAGAAAAAGTAGAGACCAAGCGGCGGCGGGGCTTTGCCCGGTCAGGCGTATAACCAAAGCAAACCGCGGGTCAAACCGCGATGCTATATAAAACGGCAAACTATATATAGGAGGACACAGGTATGGCATCCATTCAAGAAGTCGCAGAACTCGTAGAGAAAGGCAAAGTCAAGCTCATCGAAGCCGCGGTTCAGGAGGCTCTCGACGCGGGAGTCGATGCGGGCGCGCTGCTCAACGACGGTATGATTGCCGCAATGGGCGTCGTCGGCGCGAAGTTCCAGGCGAACGAAATCTTCGTTCCGGAAATGCTCGTCGCCGCGAAGACGATGAAAAAGGGCGTCGAAGTGCTTAAGCCGCACCTCGCCGGAGACTCCGTAGGACAGCTCGGAACCTACATTCTCGGCACGGTCGCGGGCGACCTGCACGACATCGGCAAGAACCTCGTCGGTCTGATGATCGAGTCCGCGGGCTTCCGCGTCGTCGATCTCGGCGTTGACGTTCCGGCGGAGAAATTCGTCGAAGCGGCAAAGTCCGAGCAGAACGTCAAAATCGTCGGAGCGTCCGCGCTTCTGACGACGACGATGGACTCGCTGAAGAACACGGTTCAGACGCTCATCGCCGCCGGAATCAAGGAACTCGGCATCAAGATTATGGTCGGCGGCGCGCCGATCACGCAGGCGTTTGCCGACGAAATCGGCGCGGACGCGTACACCCCGGACGCGGGAGCCGCCGCCGTCAAGGCGAAAGAGCTTGCAACCGCGTAGTTAACCGCAGACGCAGAAGCCGGTCGGACGCAAGTCCGGCCGGCGTTTTTACACAGTTTTTTACATTTCCGGCACTTGTTTTTAACGGTCATCTTTTATAATAATCTGCGGTAACAGGAGGTATTCATAAATACAAATGCTTAAGACAAAAATAATCTGCACCCTCGGACCGGCGAGCGACGGCGAGGATACGCTCCGCGCGCTTGTGCGCTCGGGAATGAACGTCGCGCGGCTCAACTTCTCGCACGGAACGCACGGGGAACATTCGGCGCGAATCGCGCAGCTCCGCCGCGTCTGCCGCGAAGAGAACCGCTCCGTCGCCATTATGCTCGACGATATGGGACCCGAAATCCGTACCGGCGCGTTCCCGGACGGTCAAATAACCGTGAACGCCGGACAGCGGTACACGCTTACGGCGCAGCCGGTTCCCGGCGACGCGGCGCGCTGCTCCGTGAGCTATGCGTCGCTCCCGGACGAGGTGAAGCGCGGCGACACGATTCTCATCGACGACGGGCTTGTCGGTCTTGAAGTGCTGTCCGCGGCGGACGGAGAAATCGTCTGCGAAGTAAAGAACAGCGGCGAAATCGGCGCGCACAAAAGCGTGAATCTGCCCGGCGTGTCGATACGGCTGCCGTCTATGTCGGACAAAGACCGGCTCGACTTCCTGTTCGCGATCGAAAACGACCTCGACTTTATCGCGGTGTCGTTCGCCCGGCGCGCGGACGACATTCTGCAAATCGCGGAGTTTCTGCGGCGAAACGGCGGCGCGGGAATACGCATAATCGCAAAAATCGAGGCGCGGGAAGCGTATTCCAACATCGACGAAATCATCGCCGCGTCCGACGCGGTTATGATTGCGCGCGGCGACCTCGGGGTCGAACTGCCGTTCGAGCAGATTCCACGCGTGCAGAAAGACATTATCCGACGCTGCGGCAAGGCGGCGAAGCCCGTCATAACCGCGACGCAAATGCTCGACTCGATGATTCGCAACCCGCGTCCGACGCGCGCGGAAGTGTCCGACGTCGCGAACGCGATTTACGACGGCACGTCCGCGGTTATGCTGTCGGGTGAGACCGCGTCCGGCAAATACCCGGTCGAGGCTCTCGAAACTATGCTGCGAATCACACAGACTACCGAGGAAAACATCAACTACCGCAAGCGTTTCCGGCAGAACGAGATGGACGTTTCCGGCACCGCGACCGCCGCGGGCGCGATTTGCCACGCGACCTGCACCACCGCGCTCGACCTTAACGCCGCCGCAATCGTCGCGGTTACGGCGAGCGGCTCGACCGCGCTCCGCATTTCGGCGTTCCGCCCCGACTGCCCGATAGTCGCGCCGACCCCGGACGAGCGGACGTTCCGCCAGCTCAATCTCGCGTGGGGCGTAGTACCGACGAAGTCCGAGACGTTCGTCTCGACGGACGAGCTGTTTGAAGTTGCGGCGAAGTCCGCCGCCGCCGCCGGAGCCGCGAAATCCGGCGACGTAATCGTAATCACGGCGGGCGTTCCGCTCGGCGTACCCGGCACGACGAATATGCTCAAAGCGCAGATAGTGGAATAAGCGTATTAACCGTTCGGCCGTGTGAAGTCTTGCGGCACTCCGGCTCCCGCAAGCGTTCGGCGGCGGGGTTTCATTCAATCTGCACTGAACGGGGCGCGCAGACAGTACGCCGCCGTCGCAAAACGCAGGGGCGGGGATAAAATCCCCGCCCCTGCGTTATTGCGCTATTGCGTTTTCTTCCGTTTCCGCGTCAGTACGAACGCGGCGGCGCAGGAGGCGGCGAGGGCAGCACTTATCCAGAGGGGTGCGCCGCGGTCGCCGGTAGGCGGCGCAAGCGGAGTGTACGGCTCGAGAACCCACACTTCGTCGTCCGGGTCCCAGCTCCACTCGCCCTGCGGCGTACCGTCCTCATCGACCACTACGATAATCCCACGGGTCGTCGTCGTCCGGCGGAGGCGGCGGAGGCGGCGGGTTTTCCGGGTAAATAATTATGGGAGTTACCGTCGGCTCCGGCGTAGGCGAGGGGATAATCGTGGGCGTTACCGTCGGCTCCGGAAAGGGTGGGATTATCGTAGGAGTTACCGTCGGCTCCGGCGAGGGCGACGCCCTCGCCGTTGCGATCCTCCCACGCGAGCCCGGAGACGGTGCGGTACACCGCGACCGCCGCGACCTGCGGCGCGAGGATCGCCGCCGAGCCGCTCGTGACAGCGGTGGCGTCGTTAAAATAGACGTCGCCGCTGCGGTTGCCGTCCGGGGTCAGGATAATCCGCAGATTGTAGCGGTCGCCCGCGCCGAGTATGCCTCCGATGTACACGGCGGTGGTCGTGGAAGCGAGGTTTATGGTCGTGTTTGACGTGCCCGACACGGTTACTTTTTCCGAGGGGAGCGACAAGCTATCCGC
>JAITNK010000110.1 GCA_031290515.1 Oscillospiraceae bacterium | reverse complement strand
GAACGCGCCTGCGGACGCGGAGCCGACCGCGTCGGCAGTTACCGCTTGGTCGGGCAAAGCCCTCCCGCGCTCCGTGCTCGCTTTGCTCGCACGGGGAACGCGCCTGCGGGCGCGGAGCCGACTGCGTCGGCAGATACCGCTTGGTCGGGCAAAGCCCTCCCTGCATTTATTTACCGCTTGGTCGGGCGAAGCCCGCCCCGCGCTCTGTGCTCGCTTTGCTCGCACGGGAACGCGCCTGCGGACGCGGAGCCGACCGCGTCGGCAGTTACCGCTTGGTCGGGCAAAGCCCTCCCGCGCTCCGTGCTCGCGTTGCTCGCACGGGGAACGCGCCTGCGGGCGCGGAGCCGACTGCGTCGGCAGATACCGCTTGGTCGGGCAAAGCCCGCCCTGCGCTCCGTGCTCGCTTTGCTCGCACGGGAACGCGCCTACGGGCGCGGAGCCGACTGTGCGGAGCACTTCGCTCACGCAGCTGCACCCGTCCGCCGTATGAGCCGCGCTTGTTTTGACTTCCGGGAATCAGCCCTTAATCTGCTTATTGGGCATCCAGCTCGGATTGAGCAGAAACACAAAAAACGCGAGAAGCAGGATTATGACGATAATCGTGATTACGCGACCGATCACCTTAAACCGCCCGAGCTTGTTGAACGCCAGATACGCGGCGGAGCCGGCTCCGGAACGCTTCATCTCATTCAGGCGGGCTTCTTTCTTTGTGTTGACCGCAGCCTTTTCCGCCCACACCGCGGCGTCCGCGCGAAGCGATTCCGCGGCTTTTGCGGAATCTTTATAGTCGCCGAGTGCACCGAATGCGGCGGCGGCTTCGGAAAGCAGCAGGGCTTTCTTTTCTTTCGCGGTCGCCGAAACGCTGTCGGCAAGCTCCGCTTCGTCGCGTTTCGCCGCCGCGTCAAGGTATGCGGATTCCCGGTTGTCTGTTTCGTTCATTGTTTTCCTCCGGATAAATTTTAATGTTTTAACGCCCGGTCGCGCCGGACCGATAAAAGTATTATAATCGAAAGGCTCGCGAAATACAAGCCTAAATTAACGCGAATTTCAGAGACTGCGTATACCGCCGCCGCAGAGCGGCGCAGCGGTATATTTTTTTGAGCAGACCCAAAGGGCTTTGCCCGGCGGTCTGCGGATACGCACCCTACCGTTTCGGGTTTTCGTCGTCCTCTGAGCCGAACCGACGCTGCGGATTTTCGCGTTCGCGCGTGAACACGGCGAAAATCACGCCGACGATTACGAGTACGCCGAGCGCGGCGCACCCGCCGGCAACGACCCCGCGCGGTACCGGCGAGTCATCGGCGGACAGCGTAAGCAACGCCGCGCCAGCGACGATTATCGCGAGCGGAATGACGAGTACTATGAGGTCAATGACGAGTCTGCGGCGGCGCGACCGCGTCTCCGCATCGCGTATGTCGTTAAGCCGTCTGACGATTCCGCGGATTACCGCGGAGACCTCGTCCGCCTGCCGCGCGGAGTCGAGGTACTCGCCGGCGGCGCGGAAACCGTCGAGCGATTCATTATACCGCTCGGCTTTGCGGACGGATTCCTCCGCGCCGACCTCCGGCATTCCGTCGGCTATGCCGCGCGTAAAACACGCGGACTTGTAGAGCGACTCGGGTGATTCCTGCATAAACACTCACTTATCTGCGGTAAATTTTCCGGAAATACGCGTTAGCCGAGGTACGACCGGAGCAGCCGTATGAGTTTCGTAACGTCGAGCGGCTTTCCGATGTGGTCGTTCATTCCGGCTTCGCGGCACCTCTTTATGTCCTCGCTGAACACGTTCGCGGTCATCGCGATAATCGGCACGGTACCCGCGCCGGGAGTCGTGGACGCGCGGATTCGCCGCGTCGCCTCGAGTCCGTCAAGCTCCGGCATCTGCATATCCATAAGTATGAGGTCGTACGCGCCGTCGCTTTCCGTGAACAGACGCACGGCGACCGCGCCGTTTTCGGCTTCGTCGAACGCGACTCCCGTCGGCTCGAGCAGGGAAAGCACAATGTCGCGGTTAATCTCAACGTCCTCCGCAAGCAGTATGCGCTTGCCGGAAAAGTCAGCCGCGGAATCGCCGCCGTCCTCCTCCTCATCCGCGCCGCCCTCGGGTGCGTCCGCCCGCGGCAGCGTCACCGTGAAAGTGAACGCGCTCCCCGCGCCGGGTTCAGACTCCAAGATGATTTCGCTGCCCATAAGGTTAATAATACGCTGCGATATGGCAAGACCGAGTCCGGTGCCGCCGAAACGGCGGCTCGTTCCGCTGTCCGCCTGCGAGAACGAGGAAAACAGCTTTTTCTGCTGCTCCGGCGTGATTCCGATGCCCGTGTCGATTACCGAAACGCGGACGCCGTACCCGCCGTCAGCTTCGCCGGCGCACGACGCTTCGAGACGGATAAGCCCGTCCTCCGGAGTAAACTTTATCGCGTTCGAGAGCAGGTTCGTGATGACCTGGTCGAGACGCTGGTCGTCGCCGTACAGGTATTCGGGTATGTCCTCCGCAACGGTGACGCGCAGTTCCTGCCGCTTTTCCTCGGACAGATAGCCCGCGACCCCGACGACGCGCCGGATTAAATCCGTGAAACGGAATACGGCGGGCGAGAGTTCGAGTTTGTTCGCCTCGATTTTCGACATATCGAGCACGACGTTGATTACGCCGAGCAGGTGCGTAGAGGCTTCGCCGATTTTGTCGAACGCGTAGTTTTTGCGGTCCACGTCCGCGGAGGCTCTGCCGATTGAGGTCATACCGATTATCGCGTTCATCGGCGTACGCATTTCGTGCGACATATTCGACAGGAAGTCCGATTTCGCGCGGGAAGCGGCGCGCGCCTCTTCGATTCGCACCTGAAGCGTGTCGGTTGTGACGCGGAGCGCGCGCGACAGTTCGCCGATTTCGCCCGCGCCGGAGGTGCCGAGCAGCCGTTCAAGCTCGCTCATTTTCTCGGCGGAAGATTCCTGCTCGCCGCTCGCGATAATCTTCGACGCGCCGATAAGCCGCTCCACCGGAAGAATAAGCCTGCGCGCGAACCTGTACCCGATGAAAAGCGTCAGCACGAACGCTAATACCGCGACGGCGAGAATTGTTTTCAGCATAGAATAGGATGCGGAGTACAGCTCCGCGCTCGTGAATACCACGCCGAGCCGCCATCCGATTTCCGGCATAGTGTACATCACGATATATTCCTCGGTTCCGCTCGTTCCCGACCCGAAAAACGAACCGTCCTCCGCGGCGAACATAGTCTTGCGAATGTCCGTGTAATCCTCCGGGTCCATACCTGTGTATTCCGGGTGATGCCCGTCCACGATTATCGTTCCGTTCCGGTCGAACAGCACGAGATACCCGGTTCCGAGTATTCTCCTCCCGGACAGGTCGAGCGTCAGGCTCTCGATACTGTAGTCCACGCCGACAAGCCCGAGCCGGCCGCCGTCCGGGTCGTACGTTTTCGTCAGTATGCTGCAAACGACTCCGCCGCCGGTCGTCAGGTACGGCGAGGTCAGCGTTATATCCGAGACGGCAGTGTCCGCCTCGACGAACCAGGAGCGGACGCGCGGGTCGTACCCCGCGGATTTGTAGTAATAAGGCGCGTCCGGAGAGTCGCCCGCCGCGGGAACGTAGCCGATTTGAATCTCCGGAGCCTGCGTATACTGCCCGTCCGCGTTGCCGAGGAATACGAGACCGAAGTTCTCGTTCGTATTTGAGATGCGGAGCAGTTCATCGTACAGCGTTTTTTCGTACTCCGTGTAGTCGTCGTACCGCAGGTACGTCGTCTCCGCCGTGTCGGCGTAGGACGTGAGCTTCCCGCGCGAAGAACGCACAACGTCCGTGCCCGCGAGATAGCGCACGCTCATTCTGCCGGGTTCGACGAACGTGTTGATATATTCCTCCACGCGCTCAAGCTGGCTCTGCGCGAGCGCGTCAAAAGAGCGCACGGACTCGGCTCGCGAAGCGCGGAATACGGCGGCGGAAATTCCGGCTATCGCGATTGCGAGGCATACGGAGAATATGATTAGTATTCGTGTTTTAATAGACATATTTTGATTATAACACAACATTTCGCGGAACGCAACAATAAACCGCGCGGTAAAAAACAAGCAAGTTCAGCAGCGAAGCGGCGGCGGATAAAATCCGCCGCCGCTCTGCTGCCGTGTGGCTGCCGTCACACCGGAACGAATTGCGGGTATCCGTCAGTCCACACCGTCCGAACCTTGCCCACCGCCGCCGCCTCATTCTTCCAGTTTTCGTTCATCGTATGCGCCGCGCCCTGCACCGTGCGCAGAGCTTTCGAGTCGGCGTGATACGCAATGTAAAACGGCTCGAACGCGCGTCCCCACGACGTAATCGGTCGGTCTACTACGCGGCACACTTCCGGGTCGTCCCGCGTATCGCCGGCTTCAATGAACGTGACTTCGAGCATCGCTTCGATTACTTCCTCGTTATCAAGCATATCATACAGCGGCTTGATAAACTCCGCGTCCGCGCCCGAGTACAGCGCGAGCGCGTCAGCCGTCACGCCGCGCCGCTTCGCGGCGTAAAGCTCGAACCCCGGCGGAGAGATACACGCGGCGTACGGTTTCGAGCCGCCGGACGCGCTTTGCGTCCGCGCGTCCTCAATCTGACGCATAAGTTCCTCGCCGCGGTTGAGTTTTTTTGTTACCATTGTGTTATTCCCTCCTCAGCCGAAATAGAAATTGCCTTCGTAAACGGTTTGCCAAGCACCCAATGTACCTCTTTCCGGCGCGTTGCGCCTGTTGAATGTGGGTTTTGCTGTTTATTTTGCCGTCTCATTTGTATCCCGCCCGGCGCGCTTCGCGTCAGGCGGCAGTATGTCCACGGCGGACTGCTATTATCCTGCACTCGCGAAGTCCTCCTTTGTGCATATTTGTCTTGCTTGCCTGTATTATATCATATAGATTTGGCAAATGCAAATGAA
>JAITNK010000075.1 GCA_031290515.1 Oscillospiraceae bacterium | reverse complement strand
CTGTGCAACGACCGAAAGTGAGCGGAGCGAACGCCATTTTCGCGTCCAAGGGGGTCAGAGGGGGTCCGGGGGAGCCATAGGGGGGCTTGTCCCCCTGTGGTTCCCCCGGGACGTTCCCGCCGCTCGCAAGCGGCGCAACCCGGCAGCGGCGTTTTTGAGCCGACAGCAGTCGGCGAAAAATATTGAGCGACGGTAGGGCTTGCCCGACCGAGCGATAAATAAGCGCAGGGAGGGCTTGCCCGACCAAGCGGCTAATCGGTAAACAAGGGAGAACGCGATATGTTTCTCATAGGCTGTCACCTGACGGTTGCGGACGGCTTCGCCGCTATGGCGCGGAGTGCCGCCGCGCTCGGCGCGACGACGTTCCAGTTCTTCTCGCGCAACCCGCGCGGCGGCTCCGCAAAGGACTGGAAACCCGCCGATATTGCCGAATTCGCCGCGCTCTGCGCCGCGCACGGTATCGCGCAGCCGCTCGCCCACGCGCCGTACACGATAAACCCCGCCGCCGAAAAACCGAACGTCCGCGAGTTCGCGCGGACCGCTCTGCGCGAGGACCTGACGAAGCTGGAAGCGGTAAATACGGCGTTAACCGCCCGTTCGGGCGCAGTCGCGGCGGCAGATATTTCGGCGAAGCGATCCGCGGACGGTGCTTTGCCGGAACCCGCGCGCGGGAGTGATTTGCCCGGTCAGCCGGTTAATAATGCCTCCCCCGTAATGTATAACCTGCACCCGGGAAGCCACGTCGGACAGGGCGCGGACGTTGGGATTTCGCTTACGGCGCAGTGTCTGAACGAAGCGGTGCCGGACGGTTCGGTACCCGTGCTGCTCGAAACTATGGCGGGCAAAGGGTCGGAGCTGGGCGGTACTTTCGCGGAGCTGCGGCAGATAATCGACCGCGCGGAAAACGTCCGCGACCGGCTCGGCGTGTGTCTCGACACCTGCCACGTTTACGACGCGGGGTACGACGTTGCGGGCGACCTTGACGGCGTTTTGCGCGAATTCGACCGCGAAATCGGGCTTGACAGGCTCCGCGCGGTTCATTTGAACGACAGCAAAAACCCGTTCGCGTCGCACCGCGACCGCCACGAGGTCATCGGCGGAGGCAGTCTCGGGCTTGAGACTTTCCGGAACGCAATAAATCACCCGCTGCTGCGCGGTCTGCCGTTCTATCTGGAGACCCCGAACGACCTTGACGGCTACGCCCGCGAGATTACGCTGCTGACCGGTATGCGAGAATAACAAAAGCCGCCTTACGGCGGCTTTTTATAATTGACAATGACGGAGCCGGCGAAGCCGCCCGCGCGCTGTGTCCGCAAGCCCGCACATTTTGCGCCGGGCGCGCTCTGCGTCCGCGCGGCGAAACGAACCCGCTCGTCGCTATGAGCGAAACCCCCGTCCCGACCGCGGCGAAATCCTTATACCGCCGCCGCGGGCGGCTCCGCAATTCTAAATTCTCAGTTGCCGTCCCCCGACGGTCCCCGCACCGGCAGCACGAGGTGCGCGAACTTGCCGCCGCCGTCCGGCGGGGAAACGACGAGCGGCGAGCGCGACTCCGCCGTCACGAAGCGAAGCGCGGTTTCGTCGCCGGACGCGGCGCGGAGCGCGTCGAGCAGGTACCTGCTGTTGAAGCGAATCTCAAGCCGCGGAAGGTCGCCGGACGCGGAGACCACGTCGCGCGCCTGACCGTACGCCGAGACGGCTTCGAGCGTCATCGCGTCGTCCTCAAGCGTGCAGACGAGCGGGTTGCGCACCTTGTCGCTGATAATCAGCGACACGCGCTCGATTGCGTCCACAAGCTCGCGGCGGACGACTTTCGCGGTGAACGTCGTCTCCTCCGGAAGTATCTTGCGGTAGTTCGTGTACTCAATCTCGAGTCTGCGGGAGATGAGAATCACGGACGGCATTCTGAAAATAACGTGCTTCTCCGAGACGATTATGTCCACGTCTCCGTCCTCGGACGCGGCGATTCGCTCCGCTTCGCCCAGCGCGGCTCCCGGCGCGACGAACGACAGGTCGGGCGTACCGTCCGGCAGCGTCTCGCGGCGGAGGGCGACTCGGTACTTGTCGTGCGCGACGACGGTCAGCTCGCCGCCCTTTATCTCGAAGAGCGAGCTGTCGTACACCGGGTTCGACTCGTTCGGCGAGTGCGCGTAATTCGTCTCGCCGAGAATGTCGGCGAGAAGCGCGGAATCGACGGTAAAACCGTCGTCCCCGGACGTTTCGGGAAGCTCCGGATAGTCGAAAGCGGGCGTGACCATAATCTCGAACCGGGAATCGCCCGACTCAATGACCGCCTTGCCGCTGTCCCTCACGGAGAGGGAGACGACGCTGCCCGGCAGTTTGCGGATAATCTCGCAAAACAGGCGCGCGCCGAGCACTATCGCGCCCTCCTCCGCGACTTCGCCGGTGAGGTTCACGATGATTCCGGTTTTGAGGTCGTAGCCGGTGATACGAATCGTGCCGTCGGCGAACGCCTCGATACGCAGTCCCTCGAGCGCGGGAATCGGACTTTTCGGCGACGTCGCCCGCAGTGCGACCGTCGCCGCGGAAGCGATGATTTCTCTTTCGCAGGTGAATTTCATTTTACTATATTCTCCTTACATTTACGTTAGCGTATTAGCGTATCAGCCGACTGCCGTTCAGCGTTTCGGGACGGCGGCGGGCTGTGTGTAAACGTGGCGCGACGGTGCCGAAACGCCTGCCCTCAAACCGCGGCGTACCCGCCGAAGCGCGCGGAATCCCGTCCTGCCGGCGCAGCCGCGCGGCGTTAAATACTCTCGTTCGCCCGGTTGCTGATGTTGGAGTTCAGGTCGCGCAGCTCGTCGCGGAGCTGCGCGCTGGCTTTCTGCTCTTCCTCGATGTTGCTTATGCCGGACATAACCGTCGTGTGGTCGCGCCCGCCGAAAACGTCGCCGATACCCTCGTAGGTAAGCCCGGTCATCGTCCGGACAAGGTACATTGCGACGTGCCGCACTCTTGTGAGGTCTTTCGGACGCGACTTGCCGCGCAGGTCGTCCGGCGTGCGTCCGTAATAGGACGCGGTTTCCTCGATTATGAGGTCGGCGGTAATCGTGCGCTCCGTCTCGCGAATCATATCCTTGATGAGGCGCATAACCTCGTCAAGCCCGAGCGCGGCGTTCCCGGTGAACGCGATAAGCCCGTGAATCTTTTTGACCGCGCCCTCGAGCAGGCGGATATTCGACTTAAGCTGTTCGCCGAGCAGCACCGCGACATCGTTCGGCAGCGCGTAGCCGAGTTCCGCCGCCTTGTTCTTCGCGATTGCGACGCGCGTCTCAAAGTCCGGCGGGTTGATGTCCGTCATTATCCCGGAGACGAACCGCGAAACGAGCCTGTCCTCAAGGCGCGAAATCTCGCCCGGCGGCCGGTCGCTCGTAAGCACGATGCGGCTTCCGGATTCGAGCAGGGCGTTGAACGTGTGGAAAAACTCTTCCTGAATCTGCACTTTTCCGGCGAGAAACTGCACGTCGTCCATAAGAAAAACGTTGGCGTAGCGGTATTTCTGGCGAAACTCGTCCATATCCTTGTGCGCGGAAATGTAGCTTATAAACGTGTTCAGGAACCCCTCGCTCGTGACGTAAGCAATCTGGTAGTCCGGGTGTTCGGCGAACACTTCGCGGCGAATCGCGCGAAGCAGGTGCGTCTTGCCGAGTCCGGAGTTGCCGTAAATAAACAGCGGGTTATAGTGCCGCGCGCCCTCGGCGACGGCTTTCGCCGCGTTGTAAGCGAACTTGTTGGAGTTGCCGACGACGAACTTCTCGAACGTATAGTCCTCGTCGGACGCGGACGCGGCTTTCGCCTCGCGGTACTCGCCGACGGTCTCGTCCGACAGTACGCGGATTTTAAGGCTCTGCGGCAGCAACGACCCGATGACGCGGCTCAAATCTTCCGCGAACCGCGTCTCGACTATGCGCGCCTTGTAAGGCACGGGCGAGAGCAGGACAAACTCCGTCTCGGTCAGCGCGACGGCGGTGCAGTCAGAGAACCAGGTGTTCAGCGCGATGTCTGAAAACAGCCCGGATTCTTTCATTTGTTCTTTGACGGTTTCCCAGAAATCGGATTCAAGTGACATTACATTTCCTTAATTGTCCGCTCGGTCGGATTTTTCGCTGCGGACAGGCTTGCGCGACTGCGGTCGCGCGATTCCCGGGGGAACCACAGGGGGAAACCCCCTATGGCTCCCCCGGACCCCCTCTGACCCCCCAAGGAACGAAAATGGCGTTCGCTCCGCTCACTTTGTGTCGTTGCGGTGGGTCGCCGCACACTGCGCCGCGCAATCGGGATTTTTGTGCGTACCACCGCAGTGTGCGGCTGTGCTGTGATACGACCCTGCGCGAACAGCGTGAGCGCGACTTTCGTTCCCCTTAGCCAAGGGGAGAGTGCAGAGAGGGGGCGAGCGGCGTTTGAGCCGCCCCCTCTTTGCTCCTCACCGTCCGCAGACGGTGATACCCGCCGCCCGCGGCGAAATGCGTCCCCACACTTCGCAGAGTGCGAAACCCAATCCCGCGGCTCCCCACCGTGCGTTATCAATTACGCTTATTATACATATTTCGCGGGAATTTGCAACATAAAAATTTGCGCGGCGGACAATAACAGACGGTTTCCGAGTGAATTCGCGTCAAAAATGAGCTAAAATGGCGGCAGAAATCAACAGATAATACGAAAAGGTGGTAAACCGCTATGCCGCTGACGCGCAGGAAGAACGCCGCCGACACGATGAAAATCTACAAACTTCCGGTCTCTTCGATTTTCCCGAACTCGCAGAGCCAGCGGCGCGAGCGCGGCGCGATAGAGCTGCTGCGTCTCGCGCGGAGTATCCGCAAATACGGCGTGCTGCAACCGCTCGGTGTGCGCAAGCTCGGCGGAATGGGCTACGAGCTTGTGTTCGGCGAACGGCGGCTCCGCGCCGCGGCGTATGCCGGGCTTGAGCGCGTACCGTGCGTCATAATCGACGCGCCGGACACCGTTTGCGCGGCAATCGCGCTGTCGGAGAACGCGCACCGGCTGCCGCTCGGCGTTGAGGAAACGGCGCGGACGCTCCGCGCAATCGGCAGGTCGGGCGGGCTGTCGCTGGACGAGCTTGCGGAGGCGGCGGGTCTCGCGCCGAGCGACGTTACGGAGAAGCTGCGCGTACTGCGGCTCCCGCGGGAGCTGCTCGCGATTGCGGAGGGCGCGGGGCTGAGCGAGCGGCACCTCGCGGCGGTGCTGCGGCTCGGGACGGACGGCGAGACCGCGTCCGCGCTGCTCCGCGCGGTGTCCGACGGACTTACGGCGGCGGAGACGGAGGAGCTTGTCGCGCGCGCGCTCCGCGGCGAACCGGAGGAACCGCGCCCGGCGACCGCCGAACCGGAGGAAACCGTGAGCGGGCGCGGCGAACAGCCGACCGACGGCGGCGCGCCGCGCCGCGTGGTGCTTATCCGCGACTACCGGTTTTACGTCAACACGATTGAGCGCGGCGCGGAGATAATGCGCAGCTCCGGCACCGATGTGAGCATCGAGCGCGGCGAAACCGACGGCGAAGTGACGCTCACCGTGCGGATTGCGAAGTAGTTTTGCGTGCGAGCCTGCGAGCACGAGTCGCGTCCGCAGGCGCGTTCTCCGTGCGAGCTTGCGAGACGGAACGAAGCCGGAATCATTTCCGGCAAGCGGTAAATAAGCGAGGAAGGGCTTTGCCCGACCGAGCGGATAATAACGCGCGGCTATGTCTCCGTCCCGATAACGTACGCCCTGCCGCCGACGGCGACGACCGCGCCGGAGCGCAGCTTTTTGCCGCGCTCCGACGCGGTTTCGCCGTTGACGCGCACCGCGCCGTCGGCTATCATCGCTTTCGCCGCGCCGCCGGTTCCCGCAACGCCCGCGAGCTTCAGAAAGCTGTCGAGCTTTATGTATTCGCCCGTGATTTTAACCGCGGTAACACCCGCGACGCGGATTTTTTCAGCCATAACCGACCTTTCCGGGATTAACCGTGCAAATATCGTTTAAGCTCGCTGCGGGCGAGCAGGTTCATCACGACGACGCAGATTACTATGTTCACGAGCATATACGAACCGTTGTACAGCAGCGAAAACACCGCCGCGTTACCGTAGCTTTTGCCGAAAAGTTCGCCGGGTTCCGCGACCGTGACGGCGTAAATCGTAATCCCGCTTACGAAGTGAACGGCAAAGCGCAGCAGTCCCGCGACGACGGTGCCGACGTTGACGTTCGCCTTGCGGAAGAATCCTGCGGCTCCGACCGCGGCGTAAGCGACCGAGTAGTCGAGCAGAATCGAAGCCCAGCCCCAGGCGAATCCGCCCGCGAAAAAGCACTTTATTGTGCCGAACACAAGCCCGGAGCCGATTCCCCAGGCGGGACCGTGGCGGAACGCGATAATCAGAATCGGGATCATAACGAAGTCTACGGAGCCGCCCTGCGCCCAGAACTTTGCTTTGAAAAAGCTAAGCGCGTAAGCCGCGGCAATGAGAATCGCGCTCTCGGTGAGCGCACGGGTTGCGGATTTGCTTTGCATATTAACTTCCTTTCCTACGCCGGCATTATCCGGATCAGGTATTACGGGTCGAAGCGTTTGCTTCCTCTCAGCCGTGCTTTCACAGCTCCCCGCAGAATTATAACACGCCCGGCGGCGCGTTGTCAACCGTTCGCCGGCGGCGTCCGAAGTTTTCGCCGCGCCCGCGCAGGCGGGAACGCGCCGCTTGCGGGATATGCCGAGGCGGCGGGGTTCGCCGTCCTCAGACCGCTGAACCCCGCCGCCTCGCGGTAAACCCGCTCTCCCGGCGGACTCCGGGACAATCTAATCTATAAATTTCCCCGCGTCGATGACCGCGGTCGCGCCGTTGACCGCCGGCAGCTTGCCGTCCCACTTCTCGTTGCGCTGCCACTCGAGATACGCGTTGCCGGTCGCGGCGAGCTGCGCCTGTATGACTTCGATTGCTTTCGCGTCCGCGGTCGCTTTCGCTTCGATGGCGTACGCTTCCGCGTCCGCGCGGGCTTTAGTCGCGTCCGCCTGGGCGAATGCCTGCTCGACCTGCTGCTGCGCTTCGATTTTGACGCGGGCAAGCTCCTGCTCGGCTTTCAGGGCTTCCTGCTGCGCCGTCTGCTTCGCTTCGACGGCGCGGTTGAACTCCTCGGAGAAGTCAAAGTTCGTGATGTTGAACTCGTCCGTTACTATGTGGTATGTAAGAATCTTGGAGGCAAGCTCCTCCTTGATTCCGGCGGACACCGCCTGCCGCTGGGTGATAAGCTCCTCGGCGGAGAACTTCGCGACGACGGACTTTATCGACTCCTGAATCGCGGGCGCGATAATGCGCGTCTCATAGCTCATACCGACCGAGCGGTACAGGTCTGCCGCGCCCGCGGAATCGACGTGGTAGTTGATTGCGGCGACGACGGTGACGGTCTGCAAATCTTTCGACGCGGCGGATGTGTTGACCTCGATTTTCTGCGTCTGCACGTCGAGCTTCGTCACCGACGTGACGAACGGCGCGACGAGGTGAAATCCCGGCGTCATCGTCTTGTCGCTGACGGCTCCGAGGACGGAGACCACGCCGACGGTGCCGCTCTTTACCGTAACGGCGGACGAAAACGCGATGATGAGCGCGAGTACGACGATGATTCCCGTTACTGTCGCGCGGCGGACGTTGATTACTGTCTTTGCCATATCTGAACCCCCAACTTTTATTTACGCCCGGTCGGGCAAAGCCCGCCGAGCTTATGTTCCGGCAAAACGCCGCCCGTCTGAGGCGCGGCTTTGCCGGAATGCCGTGTCTGCGGCATTCCTGTATATGTATATTATCATACCTCCGGTTAAGAAGCAAGGCAGGATAAGTTAAATTACTGTTAAAGCGTTATCCGCGGCGCGCACCGCCCGCGGCGTACGGCGGGACTCAGCTCCTGCCGCGAGCCTCGCGCACCGCGAGTTCGTCGCACCTGTTGTTGTGTTCGTTGTCGGCGTGACCCTTGACCCAGACGAAGCTCACGCGGTGCCGGTCGAGCAGCGGCATCAGCCGCTTCCACAGGTCGGGGTTCTTGACGTCGCCGCCGCGCGCCGCCGGACGGCGGAAGTCCGCCGCCGCCCACGATTTGAGCCAGCCGCGGCTTACCGCGTTCACGACGTATTGCGAATCGGTGTAAAGCGTTACGGCGCAAGGCTCCGTCAGCGCGGAGAGCGCGGCGATAACACCTGACAGCTCCATCCGGTTGTTCGTCGTGTTCTTTTCGCCGCCGGACAGCTCGCGCCGCCGGTCGCCGTACATAAGTATCGCGCCCCAGCCGCCGGGTCCCGGGTTGCCGGAACACGCGCCGTCGGTGTATATTGTGATATTTTTCATAATTGTTTTACCGCTTGGTCGGGCAAGCCCTCCCTGCGCTCAATATTTTTCGCACTCTGCGGAGTGCTCAAAAACGCCGCTGCCGTTCCGTACGGCTCGCGGTGCGCCGCTCGCTGACGGAACGTTACTCGCGGCGGAGCCGTCTGCGACGGCTCTTCACGTTGTTAACCGCTCGGTCGGCA
>JAITNK010000066.1 GCA_031290515.1 Oscillospiraceae bacterium | reverse complement strand
AAATGTTCCCCGCGCCACGCAATATCGCGGCGCACAATCCGAGCCGGATTGCCCGCAATCGCGCAGTTGTTGGGATACTTCTTTGCGACCACCGCGTACGAGCCGACTACCGAGCCGGTTCCGACCGCTGCGTTGCCGAGCAGAACCGCGTTCATTCCCACCCAAACGTGGTCCTGTATGTGAATCGGCTTTGGTTTCACCAGCTGCGCCCCGCTGTGCAGGTCATACATCGAGTGCCCGACTATGGTTTTGATTGCAATGTCGGACGACAGCATACAGTCCTTGCCGATAATAATGTCTGAGCCGTTGGTAAATAAGAGTAAATTATAATTGAATGATACGTTTTCGCCAAAGCGAACTTTCGGCGCGAGGGTTGTATATCCGTAGATTCCATTGATGGTTACAGTTGTTATTGATTCACCTCCCCCTGCCCTCCGAACATAGTCGCCGATACGCAGCTCGGAGTTGTTCGCGCTCACCGTAACAGAGAGATTGTCTATACTTACATTATTGCCGATATGTATTTGATTACCGCAGCCGCAAACCGAAACGGTTCCGCTGATATTGCAGCCTTCGCCGACCGTTATAACATTTCCGAGGTCGTCCGACCATTCGCGCGCAGTAAGCAGCTCCGCAAAACTGAGCTTTACCGTAAGCAATTTCCGGAGATTTTCGCGTGTCATAACATAATAATCCGTACCGGCTGCGAACCCCATTCCGAGCAGCTGCGCCGTGACCTGCGTAAGCGCGGGTTCGGTAGTGATACCGACCAGAACCGCGAACGTCCCGCGTTCCTCGGCGAGCAGCGCGTCCGGGCGGCGCGTCTCAATGAGCTTGTCCCCGACGCGGACGGACTGCCCCGCCTTGAAATTATCGACGAAGTAGGATACTTCTAAATTTTGGGCGGCAAGCATCTGGGCAAGGTTATGCCCCCCCCCCCCCGCCGAAAACGATGATTTTGCCGGTTTTGAGAATATCTGCTGACATAGTTTGTTTTCTCCCTCCGCATATAATATCCGAATTGTGACGCGCCGCGCGGAACGTCAGTCGTCCGCGACTTCCTTCTCGAACAGGTAGAAGCGGTGCGGCTCCGCCTCCGGTTCGTCGTATCCCAGCGCGCGCTCCGCCGCGAGCGCGTAGCCGCAACTTTTATATAGGCTTGCCGCGGCTTCGTTTTTTACGAACGTGTCGAGCCGGACGGCGCGTTTGCCTGACGTTTTCGCGAGGTCTTCGGCAAACCCGAGCATCGCTCTCGCGACGCCGCGCCTCTGAAACCTCGGACTGACGCAGAGCCTGTGCACGGTGACGCACTCGTCCCGCCGCGCGCCGCTCCGCCACGCGACTTCGTCGTACGCCGCAATCATATCGCCGTTTATCGTGACCGCACCCGCAAACGCGCCGCCGATAACGGCGACGTACAGCGTACCCGCGGCGCAGTCGGCTTCCGCCTCGCGTACCGACGGGTACGAGCCGCGCTCCCACCAGGCGGCGTTCTCCGCCTCTCCCCCGGCGGCGAGGTCAAGGGCTTCGACGACACCGTCGTACAGCGCGGCGACTTCGTCAAGCTCCGGCGGCTCCACGAGCCGGATTACCGGTTCCGCATCCGTCACGCGAAGTTCACCGCGCCGGACCTTATGTCGTAAACCGCGGAAACGACGGCGATTTCGCCCGAAGCCGCAAG
Organism: Oscillospiraceae bacterium; assembly: GCA_031290515.1. Taxonomy (GTDB): domain Bacteria; phylum Bacillota; class Clostridia; order Oscillospirales; family Oscillospiraceae; genus JAIRRO01. The sequence goes on along the minus strand of JAITNK010000066.1, from coordinate 22,394 downwards.
CGTCGCGAGAGCGTCGCTCTCAAGCAGTCTCTCCGCCGAACGCCGCGCGTTGAGACGCTCCGCGTCGCGCGGGTCGTCTGTACCCGCGACCGCCGACGCGACTTCCGCGACGAGCAGTCCGAGACTTTCCGGCGTGTGTCCGTGCGCCGGTTCGAGAGCCGCCGCGACCGCGCCGCAATGCGTGTGCCCGAGTACGACGACGAGCTTTGCGCCGAGGTGCAGCACGCCGTACTCGACGGTGCCGCGCTCGAAGTCGCCGACGGCGTTTCCGGCTGTGCGTACGACGAACAGGTTTCCGAGTCCCGCCGAGAAAATATACTCCGGAACGACGCGCGAGTCGGAACAGGAGACGACGACCGCGAACGGCTTCTGACCGTTTTCCGCAAGCTCCGCGCGGCGTTCCGCTCCGGTTCCGGCTGTAACCGCGCCGTCCTGCCGCGACAGGAACTCCGCGTTGCCGCGTTTGAGTCTTTCGAGTGCTTCGGCGTACGTCATCGCTTTATCCCGCCGATACTCGCAAACGCGTCCGCTCCCGGGAAGCGCGCCGCGTCTCCAAGCTCCTCCTCGATACGCAGGAGCTGGTTGTACTTCGCGACCCTGTCCGTGCGGGACGGCGCGCCGGTTTTAATCTGCCCGGCGTTCACCGCGACCGCGAAGTCCGCAATCGTGGTGTCCTCCGTCTCGCCGGAGCGGTGCGACACGACCGCGGTATAGCCCGCGCGGTGCGCCGTCTCCACGCAGTCGAGCGTCTCGGTAAGCGACCCGATTTGATTGAGCTTAATCAGTACGGAGTTCGCGACTCCGAGCGAGATTCCTTTTTTGAGCCGCGCGGTATTCGTGACGAACAGGTCGTCGCCTACGATTTGGATTTTGCCGCCGAGCGCGCCGGTTAGTTTGCGCCAGCCGTCCCAGTCCTCCTCCGCCATACCGTCCTCAATCGAGATAACCGGATACCGCGACGCAAAATCCACCCACATCGCGACCATTTCGTCCGGCGTTTTTACCGTGCCGCGCTTCGGCAGGTGATATTTGCCGTCGCCCGCGTCGAACCAGTCGGTCACGGCGGGGTCCATAGCGATTTTGAAGTCCGCGCCGGGCTTGTATCCCGCCTTGCCGATTGCCTCGACAATCGCGAGAAGCGCGTCCTCGTCGCTGTCGAGATTCGGCGCGTAGCCGCCCTCGTCGCCGACTCCGGCGGACGGCACGACTTTTTTCAGCGTATGAAACACCTCGGCGCACATACGAAGCCCCTCGCGGAAGCTCGGCGCGGACACCGGCATAATCATAAACTCCTGAATATCGACGCTGTTGGACGCGTGCGCCCCGCCGTTCAGTATGTTCATCATCGGAAGCGGAAGCGTCCGCGCCGCCGTGCCGCCGATATAGGCGTAAAGCGGCAGTCCGAGACTCGCCGCGGAAGCCTTCGCGACCGCGAGCGAGACCGCGAGAACCGCGTTCGCGCCGAGCCGCGCCTTGTTCGGCGTTCCGTCGAGCCGTATCATCGCGTCGTCGATTTTGCGCTGGTTCAGCGCGTTTTCGCCGAGGAGGCTGCCGCGGATTTCTCCGTTGATATTCGCGACTGCGGTCAGCACTCCCTTGCCGAGATAGCGCGACTTGTCGCCGTCGCGCAGCTCTACCGCCTCAAACGCGCCGGTGGACGCGCCGGACGGCGAAGCCGCGCGGCCGATTGTGCCGTCCGCAAGGATAACGTCCGCCTCGACGGTGGGGTTGCCGCGCGAGTCGAGGATTTCCCGCGCGTGAACGTCCGTGATTTCGAGAAATTGTTTCGTCAGCATACGAGTATGTCTCCTGTCATTTCTTTTGGTGTGGGAATACCGAGCAGCCGCAACGCCGTCGGCGCGATGTCGGCGAGTCTGCCCCGCCGCAGTCCGCCCTCCGCTCCCGTTAGAATCAGAGGTACGAGGTTCGTCGTGTGCGCGGTCATCGGACTGCCGTCCGGCAGGAGCATTTCCTCGGCGTTGCCGTGGTCTGCGGTGACGAGCGCGGCTCCGCCGACCGAGCGCACCGCGTCAAGCAGGATTCCGAGCGCGGCGTCAACCGCTTCGACGGCTTTCACCGCCGCGCCGAACACTCCGGTGTGTCCGACCATATCGCAGTTCGCGAAGTTCACGACCGCGAGCGATATATCGCCCCGACGTATGCGTTCGGACGCTGCGGCTGCGACCTCGAACGCGCACATCTCCGGTGCTTCGTCGAACGTCGCCACGTCCGCGCGCGTCGGAATGAGTATGCGCTCCTCGCCCGGAAACACGATTTCCTCGCCGCCGTTCAGAAAGTATGTGACGTGCGCGTACTTCGTCGTCTCCGCGCAGCGAAGCTGCTTTAGTCCGGCTTGCGACACGGCTTCGCCGAGAGTCCCGGTTATGTTGCTCTTGCCGAACGCGACGGAAACGTTCGTCAGCGACTCGTCATACCTGCACATACACACGAATCTGAGGTTGTTATACCGCGCCTTCGGGCTGAAACCGACCGTGTCCGGCGCGGTAAACGCCCGCGTCAGCTCGCGCGCGCGGTCGGGGCGGAAGTTCGCGAATATCACCGCGTCGCCGTCGCGCACCGTCCCGTCGCGGTCAATAATTACCGGTCGTATAAACTCGTCGGTGACGCCGTTGCCGTACGATTTCTGCACCGCTTCGACCGCGCTGCCGCACGATTCGGCTTCGCCGAGCGCGATACAGTCGAACGCGAGCTCGAGTCTGTCCCACCGCTCCTCGCGGTCCATAGCGTAATATCGTCCGGTAACGCTTGCGATTACGGCGTTTCCCGACGCTTTGCAGTACGCGTCAAGCTCGCGTACATACGTCTCCGCGGTACCCGGCGGAACGTCGCGTCCGTCGGTGAACGCGTGCACATAGACGCGCGGCACACCGCGCCGTTTAGCGAGGTCAATCAGCGCGTACAGGTGCTTTGTGTGGCTGTGAACCCCGCCCGGCGATACGAGCGCGAATAAGTGCAGCGAACCGCCGCCGTTTTTCGCGCAGTCCGCCGCTTCGCACAGCGCGGGATTCTCAAAAAAACCTCCGCCGTCTATCTCGCGGCTGATGCGCGAAAGTTCCTGATACACTACGCGGCCCGCGCCGATGTTCGTGTGTCCGACCTCGCTGTTCCCGATTTGCCCGCGCGGCAGACCCACGTCCTCGCCGGACGCGTGCAGCACCGTGTGCTCGCAGTCGCGGAGCAGTCCGTCAAGCACCGGGGTTTTCGCGGCGGCTACGGCGTTCCCTCCGTCCGGCGCGCCGAGTCCGTACCCGTCGAGTATAATAAGCGCAAGCGTTTTCACGCGTTCGCAAGCCTCCCCGCAATTCGTATAATTTCGATGAATTTCTCCGCCGCGAGCGACGCGCCGCCGATAAGTCCGCCGTCGATACTCGGCTTACCGAGCAGCTCCGCGGCGTTTTTCTCGTTCATACTGCCGCCGTAAAGGACTATTGAGCCGCTCGGGCGAAATGAATTCGCCTGTCGCTCAAGCTCGCTTGCCGCGGCTCTGCCGTCGGCTTCGCGAGGGACGGAACCGCTCGGGCGAAGTGAATTCGCCGGTCGCTCAAGCTCGCTTGCCGCGGCTCTGCCGCCGGCTTCGCGAGGGACGGAACCGCTCGTAAGGCTCTTGATAAGCGCGCACATACGCTCCGCGTCGTCCGGCGACGCGGTAAGCCCGGTGCCGATTGCCCACACCGGCTCGTAAGCGACTATCACGCGCCCGCGCTCCGGTTCCGGCAGCGTCGCGTAAACCGCGCTTACCTGCCGCGAGACGACGGCTTCCGCCGCGCCGCGCTCACGCTCGTCTTTCGTCTCTCCGACGCACAGCACCGGCGTAAGCCCGGCTCCGAGCGCGGCGCGCACTTTCGCCGCTACCGTTTCGTCGGTCTCGCCGTGTAACGCGCGCCGCTCGCTGTGTCCGGCGAGCGCGTACGCCGCGCCGTATTTTACGATGCTCCGCGCCGACACCTCTCCGGTGTACGCGCCCTCGCCGTGCGCCGAAACGTCCTGCGCTCCGAGCGCGACGCGACCTCCCGCGAGACGCAGGCAGTCCGCCGCGGCTTCGCCGAGCGCGGTGTGCATCGGGAACGCGGCTGCGGTAACGCCGTCCGTCAGCCGCTCCGCGCCGACGGCGGCGAACCACGCTGCGGTATCGACGAGATTCATTTTCCAGTTGCCCGCAATTAAATAGCTGCGCATTTTATGTTACTCCTTATCCGGCAGCGCGTCGATTCCCGGCAGACTTATTCCCTCGAGAAACTCGAGAGTCGCGCCGCCTCCGGTCGAAACGTGCGTCATTTTATCGGTCAGCCCGAACTTCAGCACCGCCGCCGCACTGTCTCCGCCGCCTATTATCGTCGTCGCGTCAAGGTTTGCGAGCGTTTCCGCTACGGCGAGCGTTCCGCCGGCGAACTTACCGACCTCGAAAACGCCCATTGGTCCGTTCCAGATTACCGTTTTCGCGGTTTTAAGCTCTTCGGTGAACCGCGCGACCGCCCGCGGTCCTATGTCGAACCCTCCGTACCCGTCCGGCACGTCGTCCGATGCGCAGACGACCGGCTCCGAGTCAATGTCCCGCGCGGCGAGCGTATCCTCCGGGAGCAGCAGCTTCACGCCGCTTTGCTCCGCAAGCGCGAGCATTTCGAGCGCGTAACCGAGCTTGTCGTCCTCGCACAGCGACGCGCCGACCCTGCCGCCGCGGGCTTTTTCAAACGTGTACTGCATTGCCCCGCCGATTATCAGCGCGTCGGCAAGAGACAGCAGATTCCGGATAACGCCGAGCTTGTCGGACACCTTTTTGCCGCCGAGAATCACGACGAGCGGACGCTCCGGCTCCGTGACCGCGCCGCCGATAATGCGTAGCTCGCGACCGACGAGCAGCCCCGCCGCGGACGGCAGAAACGCGGTCACGCCGACGGTCGAGGCGTGGGCGCGGTGAACCGTGCCGAACGCGTCCGACACGAAAAAGTCCGCGAGCGACGCGAGTTTCCGCGCAAATTCCGGGTCGTTTTGCTCCTCGCCCGGCTCGAACCGCAGGTTTTCGAGCAGCATAACCCCGCCGGGTTTAAGCTCCGCCGCGAGCTTGCGCGCCGACTCCCCGGCAACGTCTGACGCGAGCGCGACGCTCTGCCCGAGCAGTTCCGAAAGCCGCGACGCAACCGGCGCGAGCGAATATTTCGGGTCTGCCCTGCCTTTCGGCCGCCCGAGGTGCGAGCAGCAAATCACCGAATTGCCGCGCGCAAGCAGGTTCCGAATCGTCGGCAGAGCCGCGGCAATCCGCGAATCGTCCGTTATCGCGCCGCCTCCGTCCTGCGGGACGTTGAAGTCGCACCGCAGGAGTATGCGCCTGCCGCGCAGGTCAATATCGTTGATGTCGAGCTTGTTTGTGTTCATACGCACCTCGTTAATTCAGAGTGTTATCCACATCGCGGGACGTACGCCGTCATTGAGGAGGCGTCCGACTTGCATACCCGTCTGCGCCTATATAAAATACATCAGGTTCCGCGCCTTTCCATTGACCGCTCCAAGCGTGAGAAAAGGCGGTTTGAAACCACTTGGGCATTTCGTCGCCGGAATCATCGCCGCAATCGGTGCAACGCAATCCCGCCCAGTAATGAGGAGCCGGTCTCCAGTCATTAACCGAACCATCGACAGAATGGCGGCTATATGTCATTATCGTTTCGATAACCCCATTTTCCTCGGTTGTCCCCATAGGCTGAGGTACCCCGTCAACACAATTCATTCGATATTCAATCCAACCGTAGTCATTATCCCAATGCACAATAACTTCACCCTGTGCTAACGCTGGATTGACCGTCGGTTCCGCAATGCCGCCCTCTATCTCCGCGAGCTTGGTTTCAAGCCGCAGCGTGCTGTCCGCGTTCGCGATTCCGTCCCGCAGCGCGGCGACGGCTTTGTCCGTCTCGCCGAGACCGACGTAAGCGTCCGCGAGTCCGATGTACGCTTTGACGTTTTTCGGCTCTATCCGGATTACGGTGTCGAACGCAACGACTGCCTGCTCGAAGTCCAAGTCGAGCAGGTACTTTTGTCCGAGGTCGAGCCATTCCGCGGCGGTCGTAGGCGCAGTTGATTTCTTGCCGCACGCGAACAGCGACGCGGCGAGCGTCAGCGCGAGAATGAGCGCGGTTAGCTTTTTCATTGCGGCGTCCTCCGTATCCGTTATTTATTAGTTGGCGAGTATCCAGTCCGCAATGTCGCTTATCACGCCCGCGTCCACGCTGCCCGGGATTTCGTAGTCGGTGACGTCGCCGTTGACGCCCGGCATAAACAGGTGGTTCAGCCCCGGATAGAGCTTCAGCGTCGCGTTCGCGCGGCTGCCGAGGATTCTTTGGTACTCCGCGAAGTCGCGGTCGGCGTACACCTGGAAATCCGCTTCGCCCTGAAGCGCGAACACCGGCTTGCCGGACGCCGCGAGATACGTCTCCGCGCGGCGCGAGTCAAGCTCCTTCATATAGTAGGCGGACGCGCCGCCGATGTCGATTTGCTTCAGGTCGCCGTCCTCCGCTTCGGCGAACGCCTCGAACATCTCGAACAGCGCGTCAATCTGCTTCCGCACCGCCTCGCGCCGCTCCTCTTCGACGGTCGGCAGCTGCGCGTAGTTCTGGTCGCGTATTATCTCCGCGAGCCTGCGCGGCGACCCGGCGAGCAGCACGAGTCCGCGGAAGTCCCCGCCCTCCGCGTCGATTCGCGGCGCGAGCATTCCGCCGAAGCTGTGTCCGAGCAGGAAAATGCGCTCCGCGTCAACCTCGTCGCGCTCCGCGAGAAACGCTTTCGCGAGCACCGCGTCCTCGATTACCTCGCCGTACACGGTCAGCTCCGAAATTTGCGCCGCGACTCTCTCCGCGTGGGCGAGAGTGCGCTTGTCGTACCGCAGCGACGCGATTCCGCGCTCCGCGAGACCGCGCGCTATGTCGCGGAACGGGCGGTTCATCGCGACCGACTCGTCGCGGTCGTTTGGACCCGAGCCGTGTACGAACACGACTGCGGGACTGCGCCCCGCGCCCTCCGGAACAGTCAGCGTCCCGCCGAGCGGAAACTCGGTCGTCCCGAAAACTACATTCCGCTCTTTATATTCAGCCATTTTTCTACCTCATTATCCGCCCGGGCGGCAGAGCCTCCGTCGCTCAGGGCTCGGCAGCGCGCCGGAATACCTGTATTTTATAAGTTACTTTAAGTTATTTGGTTCAGTCGTCCTCGCGCACGACGACGGACGCGCCGGGCGTACGGAACTCCGGATTGCTCTTTCTGCTGCCGTATCCCGACATTATGAGCGCGCCGACGATAACGCAGGCGCGGAAAATCCAGCGCAGTTCCGTCTGAACTCCGGTCAGCGCGAGCAGATTCGTCGCTACGGACGCGATAAACGCGCCGAAAATAATACCTGAAACGCGTCCGGTACCCTGCAAAAACTTCACTCCGCCGATTGCCAGCGCGGCGATGATTATCGCGGCGGAACCGTCCGCCGTCGAGGTGCTGACCTGCAAATTTATCGAAGTGAGCATAATTCCCGCGGCGCAGGCGAACACGGAACACAGCGCGTAAGCCGCGGCGGACGTTCCCGCCGCGCTCACCCCGCGGATTACCGCGCGGTTTTTTGCGGCTCCGAGTTCGCGCAGGTTCCTTCCGAACCGCGTTTTCGCGAGAATCAGCCGGGTAACGAGCGCGGCGGGAATGATAATCAGCGCGAGAACGGGTACGCCCGCCACGTTCGCGCTTCCGAGGACGTGGAAAAAGTCGTTTTTCACCGCGGGATTTGATGTTTTCATCTTTACATAAATCTGAGCGTTGCCGAGAATCACGGGAACCACGCCGTACAGTATGAACTTCCAGGCGAGCGTTATCACGAACGACGGCGTTTTCAGACGGCTGACCGCGAAGCCGCTCGCCGCGCCGATCAGCGCGGATACCGCGAACGAAACCGCGAGTCCGGTAACGAGCGCCCCGGTCGAATACCCGCTGCGCTCCATACTCATAACCGTAATCGAGCCGGAGAGCGCGGCGACCCCGCCGATCGACAGGTCAATGCCGCCGGAAATCCCCACGAACAGCGCGCCGCAGGCGAACACCGTGTAAACTGCGAACGTCGGCAGCGTACGCAGCAGATTCTTGAAGGCGAAAAACTCCGGCGACATCACAGCCGTAACCGCGAGCACCATAAACAGCAGCACGAGCCGCTTCTGCCACGAGCTGAACTCGACGAGCTTCAGTACGTTTCTATTTTGCATTGTCGTCCTTTCCCGTCGCTATGGCGTACAGGTCTGCCGCGGCGAACTCCCCGTGCCGCAGGTCCGCGGCTATTTTCCCGCGCCGCAGCAGAATAACTCGGTCGCAGAATTCGGACAGCTCCGTGAAGTCCGGAGTCGCCAGCACTACGGCGAGTCCGCGCTCCGCCGCGCTTCTGATTTGACGGCGGATTTCCCCGCGCCGGTCATTTGATACCCAGGACGTCGGCCGGTTCAGCAGGAGTACTCCCGGCGCCGGAACTTTTCCGGACTGTACGGTTCCGCGGAACTCCGCGTCCGGAATATACATACGCTCCGGCGATTCTCTGTCCGCCGCGCCGTAGTAAATTCCCGCGCGGATACCCGCCCTCACCGACTTGCGGACTTTGCGTCCGTTTACGGAGACGCGCCCCGCGTAACGCTCCTCCGCGCCGCAGATAACGGAGAGTATCTCATTTCTGCCGGAGCTGTCAAGCCCGCCGATACCGAGCACCTCTCCCCCGCGCGCCGTGAAACTCACTCCCGAGAGAGTCTCGGAAACCAGACCCTCGGCGGTAAGCTCGTTTCCGGATTCCGCCGCCCGCGCGTGACCGTACTCTTCGCCCGCGCCGTCGCCGCGCACATATGCGAGCGCGTTTTCGACGGTGATTTCATCGCCCGAAAGCGTCGCCGCGACCTCTCCGCTCCGCAGTACCGTAACGCGGTCCGCGATTCGGACGGCTTCCTCCGCTGCGTTCGTGAAAAAGACGACCGCCGTGCCGCCGTCGCGCAGCCGCGCAAGCGTGCTGTAGAGCTTTTCGGCTTCGTCATAGCCGAAATCGGTCGTGATTTCGTCCACAAGCAGGACGCGCGCGTTGCGGCATACGGCTCTGTAAAGCTCGGTGATTCTCTTCTGACTGCCGGTCAGCGTTTCGACCGGCGCGTACGGCGGAATATCATAGCCCAGCTCGACGTCGAGCTTCCGCAGACGCTTGCGGTCGTTCCCTCGGTTTACGAATCCGAGACTCGAACTCTCCCGCGAGAGAAATACGTTTTCGCTGACGGTCATCTGCTCAATCAGCGTATGATTCTGATACAGCGCGGTGATACCGCGGCGAATCGCGTCGTACGCGCCCCTGAACCTGACCGTCTTTCCGTTGTAAAGCAGGCTCCCGCCGCCGGGACGGTGCGCGCCCGACAGTATTTCGCACAGCAGGGTTTTTCCCGCGCCGGACAGCCCGAGTACGGCGTGAATCTCGCCGGGAAATATGCCGAGCGAGACGTTGTACAGCGCGGTGTGTTCGCCGAACTGCTTAAACAGGCTCTGCGCCTCAAGAATCGGTTCAGCCATTTATGTCCGCGCCTCCCGTCTTCACAGTCCCGGCGCGAAACGCCTTTCTGCGGTTTATCCGCTTCGCAACGCTTCTGAAAATCAGCAGGGCGAGAGCCGCGTCAACTATCATAATCCCAAGTGCCGCGCTTCCCCAGTACGAGACAAGATTGAACTTATTAAGTCCGTTCATAACAATTACGACCGCGAGACTTCCGAAAAATACGCCGACCGCTCCGATGCGGTACCCCCGAAGCGTCAGTCCGCCGAGCAGGCACGCCGTTATCACCTGAAGCTCGTAGCTCGCGGCAAAGTCCGGCGACGCTGTCGTCGCATACGAAACGTAAAACGCGCCCGCGAGACCGCACACCGCGCCGCCGATTATGAAAGTCAGCGACTTCATAATCCCGGTGCGGACTCCCGCCGTATTCGCCGCGCGGAAGTTGAGTCCGGTCGCCGCGACGTGCGCGCCGAACTTCGTTCTGCCGCGCAGCACCACGGTAATCGCGGTGAATACAATCCATACGAAGAATACGGGCATAAGCTGCACCGTTTCGCCGAACAGGACAATCCGGAGCGGCGTTCTGCCGAGCGCGAGAAAGCTCGGATTTTTAACCGGCATAGACAGAATCATACCGCTGAGCTTGCCGTTGTCGTGCGTCGCGAAAACGCGGGCAAGCCCCATAAATGCGAGTCCGCTCGCGAACGTCGCGATGTATGAGCGTATGCCGAACCGCACGGTCAGAAGCGCGTTTACAAGTCCGAAAACCGCTCCGACCGCTAACGCGAACAGCAACACGAGAACGCCCGGCATAAAATACCCGGCGAACGAAACCGCGCTGAACCTGGCGCACAGTACGCCGGATACGCAGGCGATTGCCGGCGTGGACAGGTCGATTTCCCCCGCGACTATCACGTCCTGCATCGCGAGCGCGAGCAGTCCGAGAAAGCTCGCCTCGCGGAAGATAATCGAAAAGTTCCGCCCCGACAGGAAAGATTTCGTCAGGACCGAGAACGCGACCGCGGCGAGTACCGCAATCAGCACGGGTACGCCGTTAACCCCGGCTCTCGCGGCGGCGCGCGCGAGCGGTTTCCGCGCATAGCGCGGCGGCGCGCCGGTCAACGCGTCTTTCATAATGCCGCGCACGTTTTAGTTAACGCCGGGTATGGCGGTCCGCCAGCGCGACACGCCGCTGATCTGCTCCGCGTTCGACTGGATTACCGGTATCAGCCCCCCGACGCGCACCGGAGTTTCTTCGAGTCCGAGTACGTCCGCCGAGAGTCCGAACCGTATGAAATACAGCGCGTGGGTATACGCAATCGTCGCGAGAACGTACATATCGGAAAAGCTCGTCCCGTACAGCTTGCCGTCCCGTACAAGCGCTAATCCCTCGGGATAGCCGATATTGCCGTAAACCTTTATGCCGTCCTTCTCGCGTCCCGCGTTTTCGATTGCCGTGACGACTCCCCCCGCCATAGAGTCGGACGCGCAGTAAACGATGTTGATACTGCCCGGAGCGGAGTGTCTCGTAAGTATGTTCGCCATTTCTTCGGACGCTTTGTCCGCGCTCCACTCGTCAATCGGCGCGCGCTCAATAATCTTAATGTCCGGATAGTTCTGCACTATGCAGTCCTCAAATCCGGTTCCCATACGGCTGTTGATTTTCTGGTCTGCGGGCGCGTCGATAAGCACGGCGGTACCCTTGCGCCCGATACTTTCGGCGAGAATCGTCGCCGCCGCGTACCCGGTCGCGTAGTCCGCGCCCTGTATGTGCAGACTGTGCACCGCGCTGCACCCGGTGTTGAACGTAATGACCGGTATGCCGCTCTCCTCCGCCTCGAGAATCGCGGAGTTGACCGCCTCCGTACTCGCCGGTTCGATAATAATCGCGTCGTACTTCTGCGTAATGCAGTCCTCGACGAGCCGCGACTGTACGCCCGGGTCGTGCTGACCGTCCATAAACGTAATCGTCAGATTGTTTTTATAGACGCTCATCTGCTCCGTCGCCGCAAGGTCGAGAATCGACTTGATCGGGTTGTCGGAAGACAGCTGTATGAACGCGATGCGGATTTTGTCAACCAGCGGGTCTTTCTTTACGGTGACGGCGATTCCCTCCCCGCCGCCGCCCCCCGAACCTTTACTGTCAATCGGGACGCAGGCGGACAGCAGAGCCGCGGTCATTACCGCCGTCAGGAGCAGAGCGATTACAGCAGTTATTTTTCTCATTAACGCTACCTCTTTCGTTGCCGGATATAATTTTGTATAGTCTATCACAACGCGGGCGCGATTGTCAACAGACATTTACCGTCCGGCACGGCAAAGCCCTCCGCCGCTTGCGCGGGCTGCGGCTTTTCCGAAATGCCCGCCGCCGCAGCCGCGCTCCGCGGACGGCAGTATCACCATACCGCGAATTTCGGTTGACAAGATTGACCAGTAAAACATAAAACAACAACACGGGCGTAAGTCCGCCCTGCGCGGCGCAAAAAATTCTTCTTGCAATCCGCGCGGCGGTGTGCTATAATAACCGGGCTTATGTGAATTCTGTACTTTTGCGGAGGTTTTATAATGAAAGTATTACTGATTGCTATCGACGTGGTTGTCTGCCTGATTCTGCTCGCGGTGGTTACGCTGCAGTCCGGGAAAACCGCGGGGCTGTCCGGCGCAATCGGCGGCGGCTCGGACACATATCTCGCGAAAACGCGGTCGAAATCGCTCGACTCGCGGCTGTCCCGCGCGACGAAGTGGATTGCCGGCGCGTTCATTCTGCTGACGCTCGTACTTAACCTGATTTAAGCCCGGCACAAACGGCAACGCCCCCGACTTTCGTCGGGGGTGCTTTTGCGCGGACACCGGTGAAATCAGCCAAAATGAAAAAAGCGCAATTCCGCTGCAACGCTTGAAAAACAAGCTTATTTGCCGTTTATGCAGTTTTCTGTTTTGTGCTTGTCTACGAAAGTGTGTCGCGGCGCGTTGTTGACTATTGACATTAAACAGCTCGTATGCTACTATTTGTTTGTCAGCAATGACCAATATTTTAAGGGGGTTAACCGTATGTCTGCGAAAACGCCGCGTCCGCCTATGTATACCAGCGTCAGAGTAAAAGGTCGCCGGTGCAGCGCAATCGGCTTTACGTTGCACCCGGGACATATGAAGCAGCTGAACTTCAAGCTGACGGTCGCAAACACTACCGGCAGTTTAGCGTCTGACGATTTTGCCGTCTGCGACGATAAAATATTTGTCAAAGAGATTATCCCGGAACGCGACGGTCCGGCGGGTGAGATTCCGTTCCGGTTCAAAAAGTCGGAGTCTTACGCCATAGAGCTGCAGGACGCGTTCGGCGAGAGGGTCGCCTATGCGCTACATTAACCGAAGCGGCAAAGAGACTGCGCGTCAATGCTATCAGTCTCACGATTTATTAACGTGTTAAGAAAGGAAGCGGAGGTAACGTTATGACAATACCGAAAATCCCGATGTGTACCACGATTCTCCAGAGAACTGCCCGAAATCCCGTCAGGCTTGTGTGGATGCTACATCCGGGTCATATGATGGAGCCGAACTTTACGCTTACAATCGCGGAAGCCACAGACGAACTTGGGGCGGTCGGATCCGACGTAAAGCTGCTCAGACACGAAATCTTACCCGAGCGCGACGGTTCATCGGGCGAAGTCTCTTTCCGGTTCAAAAAAGGGATTCTGTACAGGGCGGAAATCTTGAACGCAGACGACGAGCCGGTAGGCAGTTTGGTTTACTACAACCCCGCTTAATCAGCATTCAACTGTGGTTGCGGAACGGAAACGGGAGGACGCAAGTCCTCCCGTTTCCGTTTGCGCGGGCGCGGCACACCGCACGCGTACCGAAGCGTAAATTCCCGGTTGCGGTTCCGGCGGCGTTGTGGTATAATATCCGCAGGCGGATATTATACCTTATCTAATCATAAAGGCGGGTATTGAGTTATGACTGTTTATCAAGAGATATTGCTGCTGATTCTCCTCGGTATGATTTCGGCGCAGCTTTTTATGCAGGCTGCGCGGTGTAACAGAAAGCTTTTGCGCGCCGCGCTGTTAATCCTGGGAATAGTTTTCGCGGCGGCGGCAGTCGCAAGCGTGATTTATGCGGTGTTTTCCGCGCAAAAGTTAAAGTAGATTGCTTCGCGGCGGATTATTAGAGAGCTGCTGTATGAAATATGAACACAATTACGGGGGTGCCCGCCGCGCCGAATAATACCTTGACGGGCTGAATGCGGAACGGCAGGGTTTACCTGCTGACGCGCGAGGAGCGGCGAAGTAATGCGCCGTCGCCTACCGCCGCTATGCGCGGGTGCTGCCCGGCTGTCTGCCGGTTTCTTTATTTCGCGCGGGGAGAGTTGCTATGCCGCTGTTTACAATCGAAAAAATCGCCGAAGCCGCGAACACGACGGTTAAGCGCGTCCGGCGCGACGTTGCGTCCGGCGCGCTGCCGTCGGTCAGGCGCAACAACCGGTACTTCATAAGCGAGGACGACCTCGCGAAGTGGACTCCCGCCGTTTCGGAGAACGCCGCTCCCTCCGCGCAGAGAGCGAAAGACGCGGTTAACTGGGTTGACGTTTCGGCGGAAATGGAGAGTACCGACGCGCGGCGCGACCCCGGTCTGCGCGCGGACGTTAACTTCATTGACCTGTTTTCCGGCGCGGGCGGACTGTCCTGCGGTCTCGTGATGGCGGGACTGAATCCGGTCGCCGCCGTCGAGAATATGGAGCAGGCGGTTCTGACGTATAACCGTAACTTCGGCGGCAACATAAAGCCCTGCGACATAAGGGACGAGCGCGTGCGCGCCGAACTTGCCGAAAGCGTCCGCGGCAAGCACATACACCTGATTGCGGGCGGTTTTCCGTGCCAGGGCTTCAGCATCGCAGGACACCGTATCGCGGGCGACGAGCGCAACTCGCTTTACCTTGAAATGCTGAAAATCGTCACGGAAATAAAACCCGATTTCGTGCTTATGGAGAACGTCGAGGGCTTGCGCTCTATGCTCGGCGGCGCGGTGGAGCGGCGGATAATCGGGGATTACAAAAAAATCGGGTACGAAATAAACGTCACCCTGCTGAACAGCGCGGACTACGGCGTGCCGCAGATACGGAAGCGCGTTATTTTCATCGGCAACCGTTTGGGTCTCGACAACCTTCACCCTATGCCGGTTTTGCCGCCGGACAAGTACAAAACCGTGGAGGACGGAATCGCGCGCTTCGCCGGTATACCCGAGAACAAGGCGATAAACCACATTTTCTCAAAGCACAACGCGGAGATGACCAAACGGCTCGCCGAACTGCCGGAAGGGCAGTCGCTTTACGGCAACTATTCGGACGCGTGGAAAAAAGTGTACTGGGACCAGCCGTCCGTCACCGTCAAGGAAAACCACGGCGGCGTGAACGTTCACCCGAAGTTTCCGCGCGTGATGACCCCGCGGGAACTCGCCGCGCTGCAATCATTTCCCGACGATTTCATTTTTGAGGGCAGCAAGAAGTGGCAGCTCGTGCAAATCGGAAACGCGGTTCCGCCGTTGCTCGGAAAAGCCGTGGGTCTGGCGGTAATAAAGGCGGTAAACGGCGTGCGGGAAAGCGAAATAATCCGCCGGCATTGAAGGAGCGCGGCTATGGCAAACGCATATTACGCGGCGATAAAGGACTTTCAGGAGAAACTTGCGCGTTACGCCGCGGAAGTCTTCAGGAATTGCGGCGGCGAACTGCCGCTGCGCCTCGGGGACTACAACCTTTTGGCGCACAAGCAAAACTGCCTTGAGTCGTCAACTGCTTTCGGGTACATAATCGAGGAATTTCTCGTGTCCAAGCTCGAAATATACTCGCAAAGTCACACAGGGTCGGACTGCGTTATCCGCCGGGCGGACGGTTCGGCTACGGCGTCAAGCTACGACTGCTTCTCTTATTTCGGCGGCATAAAAGCTCTCGTGAACGTCAAAGCGGATAAGGGCGGCAATAACGCGGTAGCCGCGATAAACAGGCTGTACGACGATTACGTCGTGCGTTCGCCGGAACAGACAAAGTGCTTTCTTGTTCTGAAAGTCAACTATCGCACCGGCGTTTCCGAAAGCGACGGCGAGCGCAAAATATTCATCGGCGGCTTAAGCTCCTTCTTTCTCGAGGAAATAGACTATCTGCGCTGTCACAAAGAAACCGGAAAAATTCCGCAGGACCACAGGAACTGGAGTCCGAACGCTTACAACGCAAACTCCGGCAGACTTAAGGCGACGGACAGGATAAGATCGGCGTACGCCGTACCGCCGGAGGATGTTTCTTTCGAGTTTACCCGCGGGACAATCGGCGGCATATTCCGGATTAACGCAGCGGCAAAGTAACTCCGCGCGCACAGAAAAGCAGGGACTTTCGTCCCTGCTTTTTCCGCATCCGCGCACTCTACCCGATTATCACGCCCTCCGGCGTTCCGGACAGCGCGGCGGCGTTCATCTCGTCGTAGTCGATGTGCATATACGTCGCGTATTCCGGCGAAACGCGGGCGACGACGCCGTCAAAAACGAGTGCGCGGTCGCCCCCGACGCCGACCCGGATAATTTGCTTGTCTTTGATTCCGAACTTCGCCGCATCCTCCGGCGTCAGGTGTATGTGACGCTTCGCGATGATAACGCCCTCGCCGATTTCAACTTCGCCGTTCGGTCCGGTGAGCTTACAGCCCGGACTCCCCGCGAGGTCGCCGCTCTCTCGGATCGGCGGCGCGATACCGAGCGGACGCGCGTCCGTCAGCGACAGCTCGACCTGATCCGCGCGGCGGCACGGTCCGATAATCGTCAGTTCCGTCTGACCTTTCGGACCCGTCACCGTGACCTTGTGCGGCGTGGCGAACTGCCCCGGCTGGGACAGGTCTTTTTTGTCCTCAAGCTCGAACCCCTTGCCGTACAGTATGTCGAGCGTTTCACGCGTAACGTGGCAGTGCTTTCCCGAACCTTCGATTGTAACCTTGAATTCCGACATTTATTTTTCCTCCGAATAAACTAATATTTCACCGAGCGTTTCCGGCTTGATTTTACCCGCCGACAGCTCCGTTACTCGCTCCGAAAAGGCGGCTGCGTCCGCCTCGCCGAAATACGCGGTGATTTCAACGTCTTCCGTGTACCGCGACGACTCCGTTACCCCGCGCAGACGAGTGATTTCCGCGCCGACGATTCCCGCCGCCGCGTAGTCGCAGCGAACGGCGAGCCGCGTTTTAGGCAACGCGAGCGCAAGCCCCGAAAGCTCGACCGCGCCTTTCGCCGCGCCGGAATACGCGCGGGACAGTCCGCCGGTTCCGAGCAGAACTCCGCCGAAATACCGCGTCACCACGACGAGTATTCCGCGTATATTGCCGCGCGCAAGATGCTCCGCCGCCGCCGCGCCGGCGGTACCCTGCGGCTCGCCGTCGTCGGAGTGCCGCGCCGCGCCGTCCGCGAGAACGTACGCCCAGGCGTTGTGCCGCGCGGCGCGGTGCTTCGCGCGAACGGACTCGGTAAGCTCCGCCGCCCGCCGTGCGTCCGCGACCGGGAAAACGCGCGCTATGAAGCGCGACCGCTTCTCCCGCAGCTCGAACTCCGCTTCGCGGGTCGGCGTGAAAAATCCGTTGTTCGTCATTGCGGTTATATTGTACTCTTATTTTTTAGTTTTGTCAATGTCTGGCTGCGGCGATAAACAAAACTCCCGCGGCGTGAAACCCGTTGCGGTATAGAATGTGTTATCGCCGCCGGCGGGCAAATCCACCCGCCGCTCAAATTCCGGCAGAACGCCGTTTCCGCGCACCGCGGCTACGCCGGAATTACAGACCTCAGCCAGCCTCGTCGTCGTCCGTCTCGTACGGGGGTCTGTACGCGCCGACGACAAGGGACGCGTCCCGCGATTTCCGGGCGACGCAGCCGCCGTCCGACTGCGAAACGTCGTCGCCGTCCGAGGTGTTGCCCTCTATAGTAGTGAGGGTTTTGCCGTCCGCGCTGACAGACTCCACGATACCGACGTGTTCGATTGTGGAGGGATTTTCGTCGAAATCGAGCATTACGACGTCGCCCGGCTCGTAGTCCGAAGTTATCCAGCGGTCTGTAGACAGCGCGAGAGCTTTCCAGTTCCGCACCCCCTCCGCAAACGCGCGTTTTGCGGAGTTAAGCGATTCCCAGGTAAGGTCGAGCATATCCGCGGAGTCAAAGCACCAGAGTACAAACACGCCGCACCACGCGTATCCGGAACCGCTGACGTCGCGCCCGTAATACCAGGTATTGTATGTAACGGCGTTTGCGTCCTCGGGCGGCGCGGTCACTCCGATTTCGCCGCGGGCAACGCCGAGGAGTTTCTCTACCTGCGCGCCTGTCCCGGCGTCCGTCCCGCCGCCCGGCTTGCAGGATATAGCCGCCGCCGCGAGCATACAGAGAGCGAGCATAGCCGCGAGAATCCGCGCAGATTTTTTCATCTGGCTCTCCTTTATCCCACAATTCGCGTAAGCGTCAACGCTTCGGATTGTATCACAATATTCGACATAATGCAACAGAAATCAGGAGAAGCGCGGGTTGCCCGGCAACTTCACGCTTGTAAACCGCGGGCGGGTGTGATACAATATCGGCAAAAATGCGACATTCGGAGGCATTATGAAAAACATTGCGAAATTCCGCGCCGCGTGGCACTCGTCGGCGGCAAACTACGACAACACGGCGCACCTTGTAACCGACGGGCACGCGGGCGAGCTTGCGCCCGGTATTCCCGACGCGTGGATTTCCGGCGGCGGCGGCGAGGAGTGGATTTACATCGACCTCGGCGTCGTCAGCAAGCTTAAAAGCGTCGCCGTACACTGGGGCGCGGAGTACGCAAAAACCGCCGCGCTCGAGCTGTCCGGCGACGCGCAAAGCTGGACGCCCGCCGCCGCGCTCACCGGAACCGCAAACGGCGTGTCGGAGCTGGCTCTCGGCGGCGGCGCGCGATATGTAAGGCTCTCGCTCTCCGACTGCTCCGGCGAACACTACATTATAAATAATATCGAGGTTTTCGGCGAAAACGAACTGAGTTACGCCGCCCCTCCCCTGCCCGCGTTCGAGCCGAAAACCGGCTTTCAGAGTCTTAACGGCGGCGGCTGGCGCGTTTTCCGCGCCGCCGGAACTCCGGACGACGGAGCCGTCATCTCCTCCCCGGACTTCGACGACTCGGAGTGGCTCCCCGCTGCCGTGCCCGGCACCGTACTCGCGTCGTACCTCAAAGCGGGCGCGGTGCCCGACCCGAATTACGACGACTGGCAGTTTCAGGTTTCGGAGGCCTATTTCACCGCGGATTTCTGGTACCGGACTACGCTGCGCTTCGAGGACGACTGGAAATTCTGGCGCGTATATCTCAATTTCGACGCGGTTAACTGGAAAGCGGACGTGTGGGTAAACGGACGCCTGCTGCCGAACCCGAATCCGGAGCGCGGACGCACGGTCGAGGGCGCGTTTATGCGCGCCCGGCTCGCGGTCACGGAGTACGCGAAATTCGGCGCGGACAACGTCGTCGCCGTGAAAATCTACAAAAACGACACGCCGGGACTCGTTACGACGCAGGGGCTCTCGGAGGGTCCCGGACCTAACGGCGGCTTGCTCGGCGCGGACAACCCGACGCTTCACGCGTCAGTCGGCTGGGACTGGCTGCCGACGATTCGCGGGCGCAACATCGGGCTGTACGGCGACGTATCGCTTACCTGCCGCGGCACAATCGATCTCATCGACCCGTGGTTCGAGACGGATCTCGACGTGCGCGAGGTCTCCGCGAGCATCGCGTCCGAGGACTTTGCGAAGTCCGGCACGGTAACGGCTCTCGCCGGCGCGGTGCTTCGCGCAGACGACAGTATGTGGGTCGCTCCCGATTCCGACGGCGCCGGGTTCACGGTTGACCTCAAATGCGAGCGCGTCATCGGTTCCGCCACGGTCGTCTGGGGCAGCGAAGCCGGCGGCGCGGCTGCCGATGTTGAGTCGCGTCACGCGGAAAAATTCGCGCTCGAAGTATCGGTGGACGGCGAGGTCTGGACGAACCTCGACGCTCACCCGGGCGGCGAGGTTTCGACGCAGTGGTTCGGACAGCGCGCATCCGGCCCGAACGCGGGTACGCCGGAGTTCGACGGTCACGCGATTTCCGACAGCGTTCAGGGCGCGACGGCGAAGCCGCTCGTCGATATGGGTTCGTGGGGACCCGGACACCCGGTCGAGTTCCCGGTATTCGCCCCGCAAAAGGCGCGGTATGTCAGATTCACGGTCATAAAACGCCGCGAGCTGAACGGCAAACCGGTCGCCGCGCGCGTCCGCGAGCTGCGCGTTTACGCCGAAAGTCCGCAGCAGGTCGAGCAGAGTATGACGCGCACGTTCCGGCTCGACACGGATATGACGTTTATAAAGCTCCGCGCCGAGCTGCACAACCACGACACGATAATGCGCAACGTCGAAATCACCGGGACGCTCTATCCGAACAATGTCCGTTTCCGCTTTTACACGACCGTCGAGCCGGGCGAAACGAAGTATATCGAGCGCGCGGGAATCCCGCTTAAGCGTCCGCGGCTCTGGATGCCGAACGGCTACGGCGAGCAGTTCCTTTACTCCTGCAATATGACCGTCAAGGTGCGCAACCAGGTCTCGGACGTGCAGAACGTCAAGTTCGGCATACGCAAATTCACATACGCGACGGACGGCGGCATTTTAACGCTGTACTGCAACGGCACGCGCATCGTATGCAAGGGCGGCAACTGGGGTATGGACGACGGTCTGAAACTCGACACTCCGGAGACGTACGACGACAAGGTGCGTCTCCACGCGGAAGCGAATATGACTATGATCCGCAACTGGATTGGTATGACGAACCACCCCGCGTTTTACGACGCGTGCGACAAATACGGCGTTCTGATTTGGGACGATTTCTGGCTCGCGAA
The DNA here is from genome assembly GCA_031290515.1 of Oscillospiraceae bacterium. GTDB lineage: Bacteria > Bacillota > Clostridia > Oscillospirales > Oscillospiraceae > JAIRRO01. The sequence continues at coordinate 1,940 of JAITNK010000066.1, read as the reverse complement.
CCCGGTGGACGGTCCCGACCCCAACGACCCGCAGCTCTTTCTCGACTCCGCGCGCGACAAGATAAAAAAGTACCGCAACCACACCGCGCTCGCGCTGTACTGCGGGCGCAACGAGGGCAATCCGCCGCTCGGCATCGACATCGGGCTTCAGAAGCTGACCGACGAGCTTGACCCGACGCGGTTTTACTTCCCGAACAGCGCGATGACCCCGGTCGGCTCCGGCGGCGGCTATCAGCTCGCGTACCCCGGCGGAAACCGCGGCGTGAAGCAGTATTTCGACGACGTTTCCGGCGCGGTGCTGCGGAGCGAACGCGGTATTCCGAACGTTCCGGGGCTTGATTCGCTGCGTAAGTTTGTGAAACCCGAAAACCTCTGGCCAATATCGGAGGTCTGGGCGTTGCACGACTGGACGTATCATATGAACGGTCCGGCGAACAGCTATATGGAGACGCTCAAACTCTATCTCGGCGGCGGCTTCACCGTACCCGCCGACAACGTTCAGGGGCAGCAGACCTCGGAGGACGACCCGGTGTTCGCGCAGTACAAAAAGGACGTGTACGCAATGGACGCCGCCGCAGCGGAGGTCTGGTCGGCTGAGGACTTCGACCGCGCGGCGCAGATGATAAACTACGAGCACCACCACGGGCTGTTCGACGCGCTCGCCGCGCGCCGCTCCAACGGACTGCTTATGTGGATGAGCCAGTCCTCGTGGCCGTCGTTTATGTGGCAGACGTACGACTGGTATCTCGACACGAACGGCGGGTACTACGGCGCGAAAGCCGGTAATCAGCCGACGCGCGCCGTGTGGGACCCGCGCGACGACAGCGTAGTCGTCGCGAACAACTCTCCGTTCGCCTACGAAAACGTCACGGCGCGCGTGACGTTGTGGAGTCTGCAAGGCGAAAATTTTTACTCGCAGGAGTGGAACCTCGGCAAGCTTGAGCCGGACGCTTACGGAATCACGGCGGGCACTATCGATTTCTCGCGCTCAAAAACCGATATTGTGTTCTTCCGGCTCGACCTTGAGGAGCGCGCAGACCCGCGGAACATCGTACCGCTCGGCTCCAACTTCTACTGGCACAACATAAATGACTATCAGAACTACACCGCGCTGAACGCTCTCGGCAAAGCGGAACTTGACGTTAAGAAAAACCTCGCCGCGGACGGCAGGTATCTCGTAACGCTTACGAACACCGGCAAAGTCCCGGCGGTTCAGGTGTACGCGAAGCTGCGGCTCCCTGACGGCACGGACATACTGCCCACATTCTGGAGCGGCAATTACGTCACGGTTATGCCCGGCGACGCCGTGACGCTCGCGGCGGAGTACGACTCGGAGCGGTTCGCGGGAGAGCCGCGGCTCGTGCTCGGCGGCTGGAACGTGTAGAATATTTTTTCAACAAATTTCGCAAAATGGCTTGACACAGCCCCCCCCCCAGATCTAATAAAAACTTTAGCCTAAACGCGGGGAAACTGTTTTGAGTCATTAAGCGGTATTTCTCGTGACGTTTTCGGGTTCTCCGTTAACGCCGCATCTCAATATTTAGGAGCAAGCGGCGTCGTATCAGCCGTTATCTCGTTCGTCGTCGCGCTGCTGCTGGCGAGGACGCTGAAGCGGGAGATAAAACTTAAAGTCGCGGGCGGTGCGTAACGCGACGCTCGCGGTCAATAAACGCAAAAGCGCAAGGCTCCGGTGTTCGTTGAAATACCGGAGCATTGCGCGTCGTAATAATATTTTTCTAAAGCATTGACAAATGTCCGTTCGCCGCCCGGTTCGAGAAGCTTGTCCGCCGCGGAAATAACGCTTGACTTTCGCCCCGGTGTGCGGTATAATTTCTCGTCTGAAGTTTGGAGAAGTCGCCTAGTCCGGTCGAGGGCGCACGATTGGAAATCGTGTAGGGGTCAAAAGCCTCTCGAGGGTTCGAATCCCTCCTTCTCCGCCA
>JAITNK010000057.1 GCA_031290515.1 Oscillospiraceae bacterium | reverse complement strand
GCGCTCAACGTCGGTATACACAAAGCGTTTGAAGACGAACTTATGAAAGACGTCTTAATAAGCCGAAATCCGCAGTTTAACGGCGCAATCGGCGCGGCGCTTATAGCGGCGGGGAGGGTGTGATGACGCTCTCACTGCTAATCTCTATGGCGACCGCAGCCGCCGGAGCGGGAGTAACGTGCGGCGTGACTTGCGGCGCGTGCGGGAGTCCGCTTACAAACATATTCCTGTCGTCCTACCTGTTTACCCATTCGGGAAAGCTGCGGCGCAGTATTCTCTCGTTCTTCGCGTTCTTCATCGGGAAAACGGCGTCCGTAATAATCCTGCGCGCAGTCCTCCGCCGCGCCGCGCTCACGCAGCACACGCGCCGCCGTGCCTATGACCGCGGACTTGTACCGCCGTACAAGTTCGCCGAACGCTTCGGTTTCTCCCGCGAGCGTGAGCGACACAAGCCGCCCGTCCGTTGCTCGGTCGTACTGTTTCGTGCGTTTCGCCTCCCCGATGTTGTGATGTGACAGCCGTCTGTACAGTAGTGCCGTTTCCGGCGGATTATGTTGGGTTTTGATGAAAGTTTTTGCGGTGAACTGACAACGCCGCATTGACAAACGCGCGGTGCGGCGTTATAATGAGCGCGTCGCTGGGAGTCGCTGCGAGCCGCGGCAGTCCGGTTTACGGCTAACCTAAAGTTCCGGCAGAAAGGATGTGGACATTATGAAATATTCAACAGGTCTGACAATAACGGCGTCTGCGCCTTTGCGGTGAGCTTAGCGTTTGCTCTTTCGTAAATGACGGCAGCCCTGATTTGTCGGGGCTGCCGCAAATATTTTATGAAAGAGGTACATAATGGAAAGACTGAAATATATGCAGCTGTTGCGCGGCGACGCGCAGCACATACGGTTGCTGGCGGAGTTGCTGACGGACTATAACCGCGAAATCGCGCCGGAATGGACCGAGCGTTCGGCGGAACTGGCGGTGCGGCTAATCGGCGAAACCGGCGCAAGCGGCAGTCACCTCGAGATTGTCTTTGCGCCGCAAGAAAGCGGAGGGCAGTCGGTCGCCGGCTTCGTTTGGGGGCAAATCGACAGTGCGGGACGCGGATTTGTGCGCGAGTTTTATGTTAAGCCGGAGTATCGGCGGCGCGGATACGGCTCGGATATATTCCGTCACCTGGAGAGCTGCTTTGCCCGCGACGGAGCGGCGGAAGCGTGGCTCACAGCCGGGGATTCGGCGCGGGAGTTCTGGGAGAGCGTCGGGTTTGTCAAAACCGGTGTGACGGCGGACTTCAACGGTTTGCCGGTTTACACCAAAAGGTAGCGCAACACGCCGAACGCCGTGAGATAATCTCACGGCGTTCGGCGTTGAGTACGCGGACAACGGCAATACTGCGAATACACATTCCGCCGCTACCGGTTATTTCGCGCTTTACTGCGCGCTTACGCTTTTTCCCACACCGTGGCGACGCCCATACCGCCGCCGATACACAGCGTCGCGAGACCGCGATTCACGTCCGGACGCTTTGCCATTTCGTGCGCCAGCGTCACGATTATGCGCGCGCCGGACGCGCCGACCGGGTGTCCGAGTGCCAGCGCGCCGCCGTTGACGTTGACTTTCGCCATATCGAATCCGAGGTCGCGCGCAACCGCAATCGACTGTGCCGCAAAGGCTTCGTTCGCCTCGATGAGGTCGATGTCCGCGATTGTGAGCTTCGCTTTCGCAAGAGCCTCGCGCGATGCGGGTACGGGTCCGACGCCCATAATCGCGGGGTCAACTCCGCCCTGTCCCCAGGAAACGAGGCGCAGGAGCGGCTTAAGTCCGTACTTTTTGACGGCGTCTTCGCTCGCGAGGACGATTGCCGCCGCGCCGTCGTTGATGCCTGACGCGTTGCCCGCCGTGACGCGTCCGCCGTCCGGACGGAACGCGGGTTTGAGCTTCGCGAGAGCTTCGGCGGTCGTTTCGCGCGGGAACTCGTCAACCGTGAAATCGACGGTCTCGCGCTTGACCTTGACCGGCACCGGGACAATCTCGTCGTCAAACTTCCCGGCGGCTTTCGCCGCGGCGTACTTCCGCTGTGAGGACAGCGCGAAAGCGTCCAGCTCCTCGCGCGTGATTTCCCACTTGTCGCAGATATTTTCCGCCGTGATTCCCATATGATAGTTGTTGAACGCGTCGGTCAGCCCGTCGTTGACCATAGTGTCGATGAGCTTGACGCTGCCCATACGCGCGCCGTACCGTCCCTCGGGGAGCGCGTACGCCGCCGCGGACATATTTTCGGTTCCGCCCGCGACGATGATTTCCGCGTCGCCCGCCGCGATTGCGCGCGCGCCTTCGATAACCGCTTTCATTCCGGAGCCGCAGACCATTCCGACGGTGTACGACGGAACCTCAAACGGCAGTCCCGCGCCGACCGAGACCTGCCGCGCGACGTTCTGCCCGAGAGCCGCCGTAAGCGTACAGCCGAAAATCAGCTCTGTTACCGCTTCGGGCGCAACGCCCGCCCGCTCCAGCGCGGCTTTCGCCGCGATTGCGCCGAGCGTCGCCGCAGGGGTGTCCTTGAGCGCGCCGCCCATACTTCCGATTGCCGTCCGCACCGCGGAAACAAGATAAATGTTCGCCATATATGTTTGCTACCTCCGTATTTGTTTTCGGCGGTAATTGTATACCCACCGCGCGGAAATGTCAAGATAATTGATAATTAACCGTTACCGGCGGCTCCGTACTCCCGCGTCACAAGTCCGCACATTACGCAAAGCGTCTCGAACGGCAGGAAGTCCGTCGCGTTTTTGCCGACTTTGAGGTCTATCTGCGCGGCAAACTCGTCGTCGGCTTCGGAAAACGTCAGCAGTACCGGCAGTTTCGGCAGGGGAACGAGCAGCCGCGATTCGCCGTACCTCTCGCGCCGCACAAGCTCCGCGCCGATTCGTCCGGAAACCGCGGCGAATCGCTCCGGGGTGAGTCCGGCATAGCCGCGCCAGCCGTGCGACGAGAAGTCCGGACTCTGCGAGCCGAAAATGCCGTGCGAAAAGCTGTGTACCGGCACGAACTCGTAGGACGCGTCGCCCGCGCCGCCGAACGTGAGGTACCACACGAGCACGCTTTTCAGGTTCACGCTGCACGGCGGTCCCGAGACAAGCTCGACTCCGGAGTTCGTGACGCGAAGCTCCCGACCGAGCGTACGGACGCCGACCGCGCCGTCCGAAAACACGAGTCCGGCGCGCGGAGCCGCCTCCGCGAGGTCGCAGTCCGCGAGCCGGAGGCGCAGCTCCTCATAGACTTTTTCGTGGTTAGTCACCGCGCCGCACCGGTTCGTCCGCGTCCCGCCGCCGTTCGGCGAAGAACGCGCTCAAAAGCCTGCCGCACTCCTCCGCGAGTATGCCGCCGGTGACGGCGGTTCCCGCGTTCGGCAGCTCCATAAACAGATTTACCCTGCCGCCGCAGGCTCCCGCGAGCTTGTCCGCCGCACCGAAGTACACGGCGGAGACGCGCGACGCGATAATCGCTCCGGCGCACATAGCGCACGGCTCGAGCGTCACATAAAGCGAGCAGCCCGTGAGCCGCCAGTCGCCGAGACGTGCCGCCGCGTCGCGCATCGCCTCGATTTCGGCGTGCGCCGCGACGTCCGACCGCGCCTCGCGGCGGTTGCGCCCGCGTCCGATAACCGCGCCGTCCGGCGACAGGACGACTGCGCCGACCGGAGTTTCTCCGAAGTGCGCGGCTTCCTTCGCGAGAGCGATAGCGCGGCTCATTTGGTGCTCGTAGCCGTCATAGACGCGCGACGCGAAGTCCGGAACGCCCGCCTTTTTGTACAGCGCGAGAATGAACGCCGCCTTGTGCGCGATATACGCGTCAATGTCGTCGGGGTAGAGCCGCGCGCCCTCGCGCTTAATTCGCGCGTATTCGTCGCGCTCGCGGTCGTCGGCGCGCAGCCGGTCGCGCAGAGCGAGGTGCCGCGCAAGCTCGGCGGAGCCGCTCTCGCAGACGTAAAGGTGGTGGCGCGGTCGGGGGGCGGCTCCGAGATATTTGAACGCTTCGCGCCCGGTTACGCCGTAGTCGCCCTGGTGCGCGTAGCCGAGCGTTCCGAGCGCGGACTTCGCCGCAAAGAACGCGCCGCGCGGCGTCTCAATGTCAATGTCGATAACCGGCTTCGCCGCGAGTCCCGGCACGGATGTGCTTCCGACGTGGTGTATGACCGCATCAGGCACAAGTGAAATAAGCGCGGATTGCAGGTCCGCGCTTATCTTTTCAAAATCCGCAGCCCATTGCGGGTCGTAGGGTTCGACGGTAATCACCGCTAACCGGGGACGTTACCGCTGCGGAACAGCTCTATCATCTCGGCGGTCAGCGCGATTCCGTTGTCGGACTGTTTTATCTCGCCGCGCGGTATCCAGTCCGCGACGGAAAGCTCGACTTCGTCCACCGTTATTGTGTCGTCCCCGTCAACGTCGCAGAAAAATCCGTTCAGGAGCGAGCCGGAGAAGCCCCACGGCTGGCTCTTGTAATACCGCAGATTCGTGACGTTAACGCCGGTTTCCTCTTTGACCTCGCGGCGCACCGCGTCCTCGAGCGTCTCTCCGGTCTCGACGAAGCCGGCGACGAGCGCGTACATTCCGGGTCCGCGGTTCTTGTACTGCGTCAGGAGCAGCTTGTCGCCGTTTGTGACCGCGACGATGGCGACCGGCGCAATCTGCGGATAGAGTATCAGTCCGCAGTCCGGGCAGACCATAGCGCGCTCGGTGTCCGAATGCTTCATCGGCACGCCGCACCGCCCGCAGTATTTGCGCTGGGTGTACCAGTTGTAAAGCGAGTGCGCGGTGATACCCGCGAACGCGTAATACTTCGGCTGCATCATATGGAATATAAACGTCGGACGCTCTATGTAACCCCCGGGCAGCTCCTCCGGCGAAAGCGGCTGCTCCGGCAGGAAAAACCGCTCGTCGTCAACCGAGAACAGATAGCGGAACGCGGTTTCCGGGTTTTTAAGCTCGCCGTACCGCAGGAAGCGCGGCGCGCCGTTCTCCTCCGCGCAGACGACGTTTCCGCCGTTGAACGGCAGCACTAAATCGCCGTCCGCAATCGCCGCCGCAACGTCGTACTCGACGCGGTAACGGCGCGGCGCAATGTCGTGAATCATCAGTCCACCCCCAGATACGTCTTGACCATTTCGGACAACAGCTCGTCCCGGTCAAGGCGGCAGATAAGGTTCCGCGCGTTTTTCTGATTCGTGATATACGTCGGGTCCTCGGTCAGGATATAGCCGACGATTTGGTTCACCGGGTCGTAACCCTTTTCGCGCAGCGCCTCGTACACGCTGTGCAGGATATTGCGCGTGTCCGCACTCGGCGCGACCGGTTTGAACTTCCGCGTTCTTTCGATTTCGTTTTCTCTGTCTTCCATAATATGCCTCCCGAGCCGCAAATTTTATTGGCAATAGTATACCAAAAGCGCGGGGAATGTAGTGTTACAAGTGTGTGACAGATTAGCCGCACGGCAGGGCGAAGCCTTCCCGCGCCTAATCAAGCCGGAACGCAAAACGCTCCGGGAACAGGTCGGACAGCGGAAAGCTCACATACGAGCCGTTGCCGCGCCGCGCGAGCACCTCGATATTCGGCGAGAACTCGGCGAGCAGCTGACGGCAGTTGCCGCACGGATACGGATAGTTCGGCGCGTCCGCGACTATCGCGATTCGCCTGAACTCGCGCTTTCCGGCGGACACCGCGGCGGAGAGCGCGGCGGCTTCCGCACAGATAGTGGACGGAAACGCGGCGTTTTCAATATTCGCGCCGGTGAAAACCGTTCCGTCCGCGCACTCTATCGCCGCGCCGACCGGAAGGTGCGAATAAGGGCTGTAGGAGTGTTCAAGCGCGGCGCGCGCCGCTTCGAGTAAATCTGTATCCCGCATAATGTTGCTCCTTTTTCTGTCAGTTGTAGTACGCTACGCCGGATTCAAACACCGGCATATGCTTCTCGCCGTGAATGTTGCGCCCGACAAGTTTACCGCGCCGCTCGATGTGACCCATTTTGCCGAACACGCGTCCGTCCGGCGAGTACAGCCCCTCGATTGCCGCAAGCGAACCGTTCGGGTTCGAGTCCGTATCCGTGCCGACCGTGCCGTCCGCCGAGCAGTACTGCGTCGCCGCCTGCCCTCCGGAGAGAATCATTTGCAGGGCGGCGGTCTCCGCGGCGAACCGTCCCTCCCCGTGAGACAGCGGCACGGCGTAGACCTCGCCGGCGTTGAGGCGGCTCGCCCAGGGCGACTGCACGGACGCGACGCGGGTATACGCGTACCGCGCGATGTGTCTGCCGACCGTGTTGAACGTAAGCGTCGGCGCGTGTTCGTTCGGCTCGGAAATCCAGCCGTAAGGCACGAGTCCGAGCTTGATGAGCGCCTGAAACCCGTTGCAAATCCCGAGCATAAGTCCGTCGCGGACGTTCAGGTGTTCGCTAACCGCGTCGCGCAGAACCGGCGCGCGGAAGAACGACGCGATGAACTTCGCCGAGCCGTCCGGTTCGTCGCCGCCCGAAAATCCTCCGGGCAGTACGACGATTTGCGAGTTTGCGACCGCACTCGCGGCTTCCGCGACGCTCCCGCGCAGAGCATCCGGCGTGAGGTTGCGGATAACACGGATTTCGGCGGAGGCTCCCGCCCGTTCGAGCGCGCGCGCCGTGTCGTACTCGCTGTTGGTGCCGGGGAACGCGAACACGACCGCGCGCGGACGCGCGAAGCGTTCCGCCGCAGCGATTGTGTGACGCTTGACGAATGTGACGACCGGGCTTTCGGCAGCCGGTTCCGCGGCGGTCGGGAACACGGCTTCGAGTACCGCGCCGCCGGCTTCCGACAGCTCCGCGATTGAGACGCTCGCGCCGTCCGCGGTTATAACAGCCGGTTCCGCGATTGTTTCTCCGAGCGTCGCGAAGCCCGCGAGTCCGCGCTCCGCCTCGAAAACGATACTGCCCGGCGCGTAAGCCTTCGCGAGACTTTCGGAGAGCCGTACGCCGATTTCATTGCCGCGGGTTATGTTAATCAGAGCTTCCGGAAGCCCGCCCGCGTCCAGCGCGTACGCCGACGCGACGGTACCCGCCGAAATCAGACCGTGCAGCCGCCGCCAGACCGCGAGCGTTCCGGCGCAGTCCTCCGCCGCTTCGGCGAGGTACAGCGCGTTTCCCGCGGACTTCAGCTCCGGCGAGATGAGCGTTTCCGCGTCCGCCGGAGCGATTGCGAACGAGACGAGCGTCGGCGGGACGTTAAGCTCCGCGCCGTCCGCCCCGAAGCTGCCGGACATACTGTCCTTGCCGCCGATTGCCGCCGCGCCGTACCCGATTTGCGTCTCGAGCGCGCCGAGCAATGCCGCGAGCGGCTGTCCCCAGCGGGCGGGGTCGCGCCGCGGCTTCCCGAAATACTCCTGAAACGACAGATACGCTCGGTCGGGGTCGGCTCCGGCGGCGGCGAGCTTTGACAGACTCGTCGTTACCGCGAACTTGGCGCCGAGATACGGACTGCGCTCCGCGAGATACGGGTCAAACCCGAAGCTCATAACGCTCGCGGTAGTCGTCTCCGCGTTTTGCACCGGAATGAGCGACGCCATAACCTGCGTTTTGGTGCGCTGCGTCGCGCCGCCGTACGGTGCGAGAACCGCGCTCTGCCCGACGGACGCGTCAAAAAGTTCGGAGAGTCCGCGCGCGGGAGCGTAGCGCAGGTCCGAAGCGGTGCGGCGCAAGACTTGCGCGTCGGATACCGCAAGCTCCGCGATAAGCGGTACGGGGGTTTGAAAAATCTCCGCGTCCGCGGACTTTTTCGCGCCGTTCGAGGACAAAAATTCGCGAGACAGGTCGGCGACCGCCGCGCCGCCGTACCGCATTACGAGCCGCGGACTTTCGGTAACGACCGCGACGGCGTACGCCTCAAGGTTTTCGGCGGCGGCTTTTTCGATGAAAGCCGCCCCGTCCCCGGCGGCGACGACGACCGCCATACGCTCCTGCGACTCGGAAATCGCAAGCTCCGTCGCGGAAAGTCCGTCATACTTTTTGCGGACTTTAGAGAGGTCGATTTCAAGCCCGTCGGCAAGCTCGCCGATTGCCACGGACACGCCGCCCGCGCCGAAGTCGTTGCAGCGTTTAATCATTTTCGTGACTTCCGCGTCGCGGAATAGTCTCTGAATCTTGCGCTCTTCCGGCGCGTTGCCCTTCTGCACCTCGCTCGCCATACTGACGACCGACTTGCCGTCGTGCGGTTTTGACGAGCCGGTGGCTCCGCCGATACCGTCGCGCCCGGTGCGTCCGCCGAGGAGAATCACAACGTCGCCGGGGGCGGGAGTCTCGCGCCGGACGTTCCCGTACTTCACCGCGCCGACGACCGCGCCGATTTCCATTCGCTTCGCCGCGTACCCCGGGTGATAAAACTCGCTTACAAGCCCTGTCGCAAGCCCGATTTGGTTGCCGTAGGAGCTGTACCCGCGCGCCGCCGCCGCCGTAAGCCGTCTCTGCGGCAGTTTGCCCGGAATCGTATCCGCCGCCGGCGCGGTCGGGTCCGCCGCCCCGGTGACGCGCATCGCCTGATAGACGTACGCGCGCCCGGAGAGCGGGTCGCGGATCGCGCCGCCGATGCAGGTAGCCGCGCCGCCGAACGGCTCGATTTCCGTCGGGTGGTTGTGCGTCTCGTTTTTGAACATAAGGAGCCAGTCCTGAACCTCGCCGTCAACCGCAACGTCAATATGTACGGAGCAGGCGTTGACCTCCTCCGAAACGTCAAGTTCCGGGAGAAGTCCGCGCCTTGCAAGCGTTTTCGCCGCAATCGTCGCAACGTCCATAAGCGTCACGGGGCGCGCGTCCGCGGCTTCGCCGTATACCTCGCGGCGGAGCGAGAGGTACAGCCCGAACGCTTTTTTTATGTCGCCGTCCGCGATTTTTATGTTTTCGAGCGAGGTCAGAAACGTCGTGTGGCGGCAGTGATCCGACCAGTAGGTGTCGATGAGCCGAAGCTCGGTTTCCGTCGGGTCGCGCCGCTCTTCGTCGCGAAAATATGTACGCATAAACCGCAAATCCGCCTCGTCCATCGCGAGCGAGTACTCGGCGGCATACCGCGCAAGTTCCGCGTCCGCCGCGTCGCGGAAACCGTCCAGCACCGCGGTTTTCGCCGGAGCCGCTGCGGGCTCCGCGAGAGTTTCGGGTTTATCCGCCGCCGCCTCGCGCGACTCGACCGCGTTTATAAGGTGCGAGCGCAGCGCGGATTTGTCCGCGTCCGACAGTGCGCCGTAAAACGCGTAGACTTTCGCGCACCGCACCGCGGGCCGCTCGCCGCCGAGCAGCTCTATGCACTGCGAAGCGGAGTCCGCGCGCTGGTCATATTGCCCGGGAAGCGGCTCCGCCGCGAGCAGAAAGTCCGCGGCAAGCTCCGGCAGCGACTCCGCGTACAGCGTATCGACCGGCGGCTCCGACAGAATCGAGTCCGCCGCGCGCCGGGCGAGTGCCGCGTCGTCCGTTTCAACGTCGTACCGGCTGAACACGCGCACGGACGCAAGTCCGGACAAGCCGAGGAAGTCGCGCGCCTCGGCGAACAGCGCGTTCGCTTCCGCCGCGAACCCGGCTTTTTTCTCGGCGTAGTAGCGATAGACCATAAAAGAGCCTCCGGTTGCGTTTATTTGCGTTCAGTACGCCTCGCTAAATTGTCAATTGCGTATTTCAATAGTTATGTGTCAACCGCGTCCGCCCTCCGCCAGCCGGAGATTTGAACGTACAGACCCGACGGCGTCGGAGCCGCGTCGCGCAGCAGGTTGCGCGGCGAGTACAGCGCGTGTTCCGTGTACGCGACCGGGACGAAAGGCGCGGAGTCGCGCACGGCTGCCGCGAGAGCCGCCGCCGCGCCGCGCCGCGCGAAGTCGCTGTCCGCGCCGAGGAAAGCTGCGTTCAGCTCTGCGAGTTCATACGTCGCCGCGCCGCCGAAGTCGAGCGGCTCGCCGGGACTCAGCAGCGCGGAAAAGTCGAAGTCCGCGGGAATTTTCGTCTCCGCGTAGTACAAATCGAAGTCGCCGGACGCGAGCCGCTGCGTGAAATCCGCGAACGGCAGTTCGACGAGAGCGACGTCAATCCCGAGCATCGTGAGCGTGTCGGCGATACTCCGCGCGGCGGCGACGCGCGCGTTGTTCTCTCCGGACACGAGCATCGTGAGCGCGAACGCGGAAAAGCCGGACGCGTCCGGGTATTCGAGCCAGGAGTCCGCGTCGCTGTCCTCCATACCTATATCCGAAAGCAGGCGCGATATGAGAATACGCGCGTCCTCCGTCGGTTTCGTGACCCACGCTTCGTCGAACCAGACGCTCCCGGGGGAAAACGGCGTCCACGCTTCCTTCGCGTGACCGCCGAGGTATTCCGAAACGATTTTTTCGCGGTTGACCGCGAGCGCGACGGCTCTCCTGAACCGCGCGTCGAGCATAACGGGAGTCCGCAGTCCGAAGCCGACGTATTGCAGGTTCGTCGTGCCGTAAAACCGCGCCTCGTGGTCACGCCGTATCTCGGTCGCGAGCGAGCCGTTCGGGTCTGCGCCGAAAAACGTAATGTCCTGCCGTGTGAAGTATTCGCCGAGTTCGCTGTCGGAGCAGACGGCGAGTCCGAATCCGGGGATTTGAAGCTCGTCCGCGTTTCTGTGCCGCGAGAACGCGGTCAGCTTCGGCGACGAGCCGGAAGCGTCGTACCAGTACGGTCCGGTTCCGGGCGGAACCGAGCCGTCGTAGCCGTACTTGACGACGGCAAAGTCCAGAAGCGCGGGGAACAGATAGTTCGGGACCTTGAGCGTCACCGAAAACTCAAGCGCGCCGGAGCGCGAAACGCCCGTTATCTCCGCGAGACGCTTCGAGTAGCGCGCGCTCTTTCGCGCCTGCTCGATCGAGTACACCGCGTCGTAAGCGTCGAGCGTCGAGCCGTTCGTCATCGCCACGTCCGGCAGGAGCCGGAAGTCGTATTTCACGCCGTCCGCCGTCTCAAAACTCTCGCACAGGACGGGGCGCGCCGTGAAATCCGGGTTCAGCGCGAACAGCCCCTCAAAAAGCAGGGACGACAGCTGCGCGTTCACCGGGTCGGTCGAGGAAATCGGATTCATCGAGGCGTTCGGATTGTACCGCAGCGAAAAACCGCCGCCCGCGGCTTCCGGCGGCGAAGACGGACGCGGTGTCGCGGAGACCGCGCCGTAGTCCGGCGCCGGGCTTCCGCCCGGCGGCGCGGACTGCGCCGGCGCGAGTACCGAACACGAGGTCAGAACCGCGAGCGCGAGTACCGCGCAAGCCGCCTTCGCAAACGGTTTCGCGGTCATTAAGCCCCCGCGCGGTCGGAGGGCATATGGCACTTTTTGTACTTTACGGGCTTGCCCTCGCCGTCAACCTTGCCGCACCAGCACGGGTCGTTCGGACCCGGCTTCTTGACGGTGCGGACGGGCTGCTTTTTCGGCGGAGCATCGCCGCCTGACACGTCCTGCACGGCGGCGCGCGTGTTCTTCGCGACTCCCTGCCGCTCCAGCGGCTGCTCGCGCTTGACGCGCACGGTGAACACGCGCCGCGTGACCTCCTCCTTGATGTTCGAAACCATTTCCTCGAACACCTCGTAGCCCTCGCGCTTGTACTCGTCAACCGGGTTTATCTGCGCGTATCCGCGGAGACGCACGCCGTCGCGCAGGTCTTCCATAGACTCGATATGCTCCAGCCAGTATTCGTCAACGACGCGGAGCAGAATTACGCGCTCGAGCTCGCGCATAAGCGGAACATCGGTTCCGGCGTACAGTCCGAGTTCATTTTCCTTTGCGTCGTAGGCTTTTTCCGCAAGCGCGTACACCTTGTCCGCAAGCGCGCCGTGCGTAAATCCGCCCTCGGGAAGCGCGATTTCATCCGGACGCAAAAACAGCTTTTCAAACGCGGAGACGGTTTCGCGAAGTTCCGCCTCGGTCGGGACAGCGTCCGGGATTTCCATATCGATTGTGTCGCGCACCATTGACAGCACGCTTTCTTTGAGTGTGTCGCCGTCCAGCACCTTGCCGCGCTGGTCGTAGATAAGTTTGCGCTGAGTGTTCATAACGTCGTCGTATTCGAGGACGTTTTTGCGCGTCTGGAAGTTGCGCGACTCTATCTTGCGCTGCGCGTTTTCGATTGCGTTCGAGAGAATTTTCTGGTCAATCGGCGTATCCTCGTCGATTTTAAGCGCGTCCATCATACTGATAATGCGCTCCGAGCCGAACAGCCGCATAATATCGTCCGTCATAGAGATAAAGAACCGCGACGCGCCCGGGTCGCCCTGCCGTCCCGCGCGTCCGCGCAGCTGATTGTCGATACGCCGCGACTCGTGCCGCTCGGTGCCGACGATGAACAGACCTCCGGCGGCGATAACGCGTTCGTACTCCGCTTCCGTGTCAACCTTGTGCCGGTTCAGGCTCTCGTTGAACATTTCGCGGGCTTTGAGGATTTCCGCGTCGCCGGTGTCCGCCTGACCGTCCGCCTCGGCGATAAGCTCCTCCGGAAGTCCCGCGCGGCGCAGGTCGTTAAGCGCGAGATACTCCGGATTTCCTCCGAGCTTGATGTCCGTGCCGCGCCCCGCCATATTCGTCGCGATTGTCACCGCGCCGAACTTGCCCGCCTGCGCGATGATTTCCGCTTCTTTTTCGTGATTTTTCGCGTTTAAGACGTTGTGCTTTATGCTTTTTTTCTTAAGCAGCGACGACAGGTATTCGCTCTTTTCGATTGATACCGTGCCGACGAGAACCGGCTGACCTTTCGCGGCGCACTCTTCAATCTGCGCGATAATCGCGCGGTACTTTCCGTCGTCCGACTTGTATACGACGTCCGGATTGTCGGCGCGGATAACCTTTTTGTTCGTCGGAATCTCGATAATGTCGAGCTTATAGATTGAGCCGAACTCCTCCTCCTCGGTGAGCGCGGTACCCGTCATACCCGACAGCTTGGCGTACATACGGAAGTAGTTCTGGAACGTAATCGTCGCGAGCGTCTTGCTCTCGTGCGCGACCTCGACGTGTTCCTTCGCCTCGATTGCCTGGTGCAGCCCCTCGTTGTACCTGCGCCCGAACATAAGCCGTCCGGTGAACTCGTCTACGATAATGACCTCGCCGTCCTCGCTGACGACGTAGTCGGTGTCGCGCTTCATAACGCCGTGCGCGCGGACAGCCTGATTCAGGTGGTGCGACAGCGTGCTGTTCTCAAGGTCGGCGAGGTTTTCGAGGTTAAACCATTTCTCGGCTTTCGCCACGCCGCGCTCGGTAAGCGTCGCGGTGCGCGCCTTTTCATCGACGATATAGTCCGCGTCGAGGTTTTCCTCCTCCTGCTGTTTCTCGTCAACCGTCGCGTAGACGCGGCGTTTCAGCGTCGCGACAAAACTGTCCACCTGACTGTAAATATCGGTGCTTTCCGCGCCCTCTCCGGCGATAATGAGCGGCGTTCTCGCCTCGTCGATGAGAATCGAGTCCACCTCGTCAACGATTGCGAAGTTGTGCCCGCGCTGAACCTGGTCGCGCTTGTAGAGAGCCCTATTGTCGCGCAGATAGTCGAAGCCCATTTCGTTGTTCGTGCCGTAGGTGATGTCCGCGGCGTACCCCGCGCGCCGCTCCGCGCTTTTAAGTCCGTGGACGATAAGACCGACGTCAAGCCCCATAAAGCGGTGAACCTTGCCCATCCACTCGGAATCGCGCCGCGCGAGATAGTCGTTGACCGTGACGATGTGAACCCCGCGCCCGGCGAGCGCGTTCAGGTACGCCGGCATTACGGCGACGAGCGTCTTACCCTCTCCGGTTTTCATCTCGGCGATTCGCCCCTGGTGCAGCACGACTCCGCCGATGAGCTGTACGCGGTACGGACGCATTCCGAGCACGCGGTACGCCGCCTCGCGCGAAGCCGCGAACGCCTCCGGCAGAATGTCGTCGAGCGTTTCGCCCGCCGCGAGCCGCAGCTTAAACTCCGCGGTTTTCGCGGTCAGCGCGCCGTCGGACAGCGACTTGTATTCGTCCTCGTACGACTCGATTTTTTTGATTACCGGCTCAACGACGCGAAGCTCCCGCTCCGAGCGTGTGCCGAATATTTTTGAGATTAGTCCCGGCATTGATGTACCTTTCGCGCGCACTGTCCGTGCGCGGCTTTTGTAAACTACGCGCGGCGTATCGGTTCGCCGCAGTCCGTGCCTGTTCAACTATATATTATAGCACACTTAATAAAAAAACAAAACAGTTTTTTTGCCTCTCCGCGGCGGGCGGGATTTCACCGTTGCGGGCAGGTACTCCGGCACAGGCGCGGTCGCGCGCGCCCTGCGCTCGCCCCGAAGCGTTGAGCGCGGAAGTGCCTTGCCGCGAATCCGGGCGGCTTAAACGACAAACCGCCGCTTCATAAGAAGCGGCGGTTTGTGTCGGCATCTACCTATTTTCCCGGACAGTCACCCGTCAAGTATCGTCGGCACAAATGAGCTTAACTTCCGTGTTCGGAATGGGAACGGGTGGACCCTCATCGTCATTAACACCAACTGGCAAGAAGTATAATACCACACGCCCGGGAGTTTGTCAACACCTTTTTTCGCTTTTTTCAAAAAAAGTTTTCGAGAGGCGTTTTCAACCCCGCCGACCGCCGTTTTTCCCTTCGCGCCGCCGCTTATTATACTGGATATTATACCGCACGACCACGGCGATATAGACCGCCGCGAGCGCGATTACCGCGAACACTATCCACTTGAACAGCGTCGTGCGCGTCGCCGCGCGAAGCTGCGCCTTGAAGTACGCGACGTATTCCTTATCGACGCTCGCGACGGCGACAAGCCCGACTTTCGCGATTTCGCGTCCGTTCTGAAGTACGGTTATCTCGCCGAGCGCGTCGCCGAGCCGCACCGGAGCCTCAAGTCCGTCCGCTTCGGAGTAAACCGTCACCCGCGTCGTGACGTTATCCGGCGCGCCGCCTATGCGGACGAGGACGATAACGTCGCCGTCGGGACACGCGGTGACGGAGTCGCGCCCCGCGCCGTACCGTACGGGAATCTCGGTGAACGGCATACCCTTTTCGAGTACGTTTTTCCAGGCGTAACCGCCGAACCCCCAGCCGATGAGCCGCCGCGCCTCGACGAAACTCAGAATCGTCGCGGAGCTGTCCGACTCCTCGATGATTTCTTTGGAGCCGAGTATGACCGCGATGATGCGCAGCCCGCCGCTCTCCGCGATTTCGACGCAGCCGGAGCCGCTCGCGTAGGTGTTCTTCGCGGCGGTTCCCGCGACTACGCGCTTGTCGTAATACTTCGAGCGGGTCGGGACGGCGGCGTAGTTCGCGGTGGTGAGCTTTGTTTTCGTCGTCTCGCCGCCGGACGTTACCGTGTACTCCGTTTTGCCCGCGACCTCGAGAAACAGCTCGCTCTCGGAAGCTGCGCGGGCGATGAGGAACAGGTCCGCCGCCGTCGTGTACTGTTCGTCGGACTTTTCGCCGTGCGGGGTCGTGAAGTTGGTGTTGACGCAGCCGAGTTCGTCCGCGCGTACGTTCATCGACTCGACGAAAGCCGCGACCGAGCCGGAGACGGCTTCCGCGGCCGCGTTCGACGCGTCAGCCCCGCCGCCGAGAAACGCGAGATACAGCAGGTCGATATACCGCACTTTGTCTCCGGCGGCAAGCCCGGTGCGCACCGCGTCTTTCGGCACGGCGGTAAGCGCGGACGACGACACGGTGACGCGCGATTCGCGCGTCAGTCCGCCGCTCTCGAGCGCGTCGCACGCGAGGAGCAGCGTCATAATCTTCGTCAGCGTCTCCGGGTTGCGGCGCAGCGAAGACTCGTATTCATAAAGCGCGTCGCCGGTCGTGATTTCGCCGAGAAACGCGCTCGCGGCGGCGGGCGTCGCCGGTTCCGTATCCGCAACGGCGGCTCCCGCTCCCGACAGTAAAATCGCGGCGGCGAGAAAAACAGAGAGAATTTTCATTAACGTCTTTGAAACTCCCGAAAAGTGTGCTATTATAGATACGCAGGCAATTGCCGAGCCGCGCGGCGCGCAATACAGCCGCAACCGAAATCCGTATGACTGTGCGGCGCGTCCCGCAACGCAGTCCGCGGCACGGCGTTTGCCGGCACGGCGGTTAATTATATCATCAATTATGTTCAAATTCAAGTGTGGTGAGACGGATTAGGGACAGAATTATCTACGCGGCGACCGCCGCGCTCGCGTCGGCGTGCATTTTCTTTATGCTCGGGTACTTTCTCGGCTCGGGACGGTTGCGCGAACCGGGCGGCGCGGCGGCTACGGCGTACGCTCCGCCGGCGGCGACCGTCTCCGTGCCGCCGGACGGCGAAACGGAAGTCCCGCCGCAGTCCGGCGCGGACGAGCCTGCCGGCGTACCGCACTATGACGGCGAGGGCAGGCTGCGGCTCAACTACGCCACGCGCGAAGAGTTTATGAAGCTGCCGGGCATAGGCGCGGTGCGCGCGGACGCGATAATCGCGCGCCGGGACGAGCGGGGCGGTTTCAAAGCCGTCGCGGAGCTGCTGTTTGTGAGCGGAATCGGCGAGACGACGCTCGCGAAGTTCGCGGAAATTGTCACAGCAGATTAGGGTTTTGCCGCTCGTGCGGCGTTATGCGCGACCGCGGTCTATGGTTTGGATTTCGCTCATTGCGATGAGCGGGACGTATTTCCGGGAGACTACAGGGGCTTTGCCCCTAAAGCCCCCCCGAACCCCCCATACCCCCGGGAACGGAAGTCGCGCTCACGCTGCTCGCGCAGGGTCGTATCACAGCACAGCCGCACACTGCGCGGCGCAGTTGAATACTGCGAGCGCACGGTAATTCGAGGGGACGGCATTTCGGCACAGGCGCGTCACGCACCGCCGTTGTGCCGAAACTTTGAGCGCGGGAGGCTCCGCCGACCAAGCGGCAAGCAACGTGAGCGAGCGAACGAGTTCGCTCGCCGCCGCGAGTAACGTTCCGTCAGCGAGCTTGCGAGCCATACGGAACGGCAGCGGCGTTTTTGAGCACTCCGCAGAGTGCGAAAAATGTTGAGCGACGGTCGGCTCTGCCGACCAAGCGGTAAATCAGAAAGGAAACACAACGCAATGAAAATACTTGTCGTTGACGACGAACCTCTCCTCGTCAAGGGAATCAAATTCAACCTGCAAAACGAGGGCTACGAGGTGGACACCGCGGGCGACGGACTTTCCGCCGTCCGCCTCGCGAGAAGCGGCGGGTACGACCTTGTGATTCTCGACCTTATGATGCCGCGGCTCGGCGGACTCGAGGCGTGTCAGCGAATCCGCGAGTTTTCGACGGTGCCGGTCATTATGCTCACCGCGCGGAGCGAGGACAGCGACAAAATCCTCGGTTTCGAGTCCGGCGCGGACGACTACATCACGAAGCCGTTCAATATAATCGAGCTGCGCGCGCGGATTCGCGCGCTGCTGCGCCGCTCCGGCTCGGTTAAAAGCGAACGGGACGCGCCGGACGACAAGCTCGTCGCAGGCTCCGTGACGGTGGACGGAGTACGCCGCGCGGCGTGGAAAGACGGCGCGCTCATCGACCTCACCGCGAAGGAGTACGACATAATTGAGCTGCTCGCCAAAAACCCGGGACGCGTCTACAGCCGGGAGCAGCTTCTCGACATTGTCTGGGGCGTCGATTATCAGGGCGACGTGCGCACTGTGGACGTGCATATCCGCAGACTGCGCGAAAAGCTCGAGACGGACGCGGCGCGCCCGGAGCTTATCTGCACAAAATGGGGGGTAGGGTACTATCTCAACGGATAGGACGGAGCCGGGCGGCGTAACGCGCTTTATCGGCAGTCTGCGGACGAAGTTCGCGCTGTCGTCCGCCGTTATGGTCTCGGTCGTGCTCGTGCTTATGAACACCTATTTTCTGACGGCGACGCGTGATATGATTTTCTCGTCGAAGCAGGCTCTGCTCGTAAGCCAGGCGACCGTTCTCGAAACGGCTCTGCGCGACATAGATACGCTCACCGCCGGCGCGGTCGCGCAGGTGATGCAGCGGCTCGACGTGTCGGGGCACACGTTGATTCTCGTACTCGGGTACGACGGCGCGCCGCTGTACGGTTCCGCGGACGGGTTCCCGCAGGCGGAGCGCGAGCAGTTCGACCGCAATATCGCCGCCGCGCTGACCGAGCGCGTCGATATTTTTCACTCGCGGTTTGAAAGCGGTATGTTCTCGAGCGAGGTGTATTTCCCGGTAGTCCGCGGCGCGGGAATCACCGGCGCGCTCTATATTGCGGAGTCCGACGGCGACTCCGGCTCGATACTGCTCGGCTTGCAGTCCACGGTTCACCGCGTGACCGCGCTTGTCGTCCTGCTCTCCGCCGTGATGATTGTCATTATCACGATGACGCTTATGCGGCGCATTTCCGGTATTCTGCGCGCGATTGAGTTCGTCCGCGCCGGCGAATACGGCTACAGAATCGACGCGCGGGGTACGGACGAGCTTGCGTTGCTGTCGCGCGAGTTCAACAGCCTGACCGCGCGTCTGCGCGAGACGGAGGACGTGCGCCGCCGCTTCGTCGCGGACGCTTCGCACGAGCTGAAAACGCCGCTCGCGTCGATAAAGCTGCTCGCGGACAGCATCACGCAGAGCGACGATATAGAGCCGGACACGGTGCGCGAATTCGTCGGGGACATCGGCGAGGAGGCGAACCGTCTCTCGCGCATCACCGAAAAACTGATGAGCATCGCGCGGCTTGACGCGGAGGCGGAGCCTGTGCGCGAACCGGTCGATCTCGCGGCGGCGGTTCTCTCCGCGGTCAAAATGCTCGAACCGCTCGCGAAACAACAGCGGGTCAAAATCGAAACGCTCCCGGCGGACGGCTGCGTCGTCCCCGCGAGTCCCGACGAGATTCACAGCGTCATATTCAATCTCGTGGAGAACGCGATTAAGTACAACTTTCCGGGCGGCGGCGTTAAAATCGTACTGACCCGCGCCGCCGGGCGCGTCGCGATGTCCGTCTCCGACACGGGAATCGGCATTCCGGAGAGCGACCTGCCGCACATATTCGACCGCTTTTACCGCGTGGACAAAGCCCGCTCCCGCGCGGCGGGCGGCAGCGGACTCGGGCTTGCGATAGTGCGCGGCACGGTCACGCGGTGCGGCGGCACAATCACCGCGTCGCGCCGCGAGGGCGGCGGCACGGTGTTCGCCGCGATTTTCCCGGAGTACAGGTTTACCGTGGAATAAATAACGGAGCCGGCAAAACCGGCTCCGTTATTTATTCTCTGCCGCCGAGCGAGATTTCCGGCATAAGCTCCGTACTGATGATTTGCAGAACGCGTCCGAACGCGTCAAGCTCGTCTTTCGTGAACCTGTCCGCCATTCTTCCGGCGACCTCGTGAACGTACGACGCGTTGATGTTATAATAACTCAGAAACTTCTCCGTCACGGTAAGGCGGAACTCGCGCCTGTCTTCCGGAGACTGCGTCTTGGAAATGTAGCCCTTCCGCACGAGACTGTTGACCTTGTGCGTCGCGTTCTGCGCGGAGATTTTCGTGAACTGCGCGAATTCGTTGATCGTCGGACTGCCGAGCGCGCTTATCGTCTCGGCGCAGAACGTCTCGACCGCGGTAAGGCTCGCCTCGCGGGTCTCAAACCGCGCGAAAATCTTCGTGTAGAAATTGAGCTTGAATTTGATATAGACTTCCTGAAAAAATTCTTCTAACATAAGGCTCAAATATCCGTAAGCACAAACGTGATTTCGGCTTTCGCGACGACCGCGCCGTCAACGCTCGCCTCCGCCTCGCAGACGGTGACGGGACCGAGACTGCGCGTAACCGAAGCTTCGAGCGTCAGTACGTCGCCCGGGACGACGGGCTTTATAAACTTCGCGTTTTTCACCCCGCCGAGTACGGCGAGCTTGCCGTGCGCCGTGCCCTCCGCGTACATCGCTATGCCGCCGGTCTGAGCAAGAGCCTCTATTATCAGGACGCCGGGCATAATCGGCTTGCCCGGGAAGTGTCCGGCGAAAAACGGCTCGTTCTGCGTGACGCACTTGACCGCGCGCGCCCACTTGCCCGGCTCGCCGTCCGTCACGCGATCGACGAGCAGAAACGGATAGCGGTGAGGCAAAACCTCCCGTATTTGCAATGCGTCTAATTCCATCGTTCGTTCCCCCGATTGTTCGTTCTTAATTATCCGTCAGTTATATTCTGCCGCCGGTACGGCTGAATATAACGGCGGCGTTGTGTCCGCCGAAGCCGAGCGACACGGACATCGCGTGGGTGAGAGACGCCGGTCGTCCGGCGTTAGGCACAATGTCGAGGTCGCACTCGGGGTCCGGCGTTTTGTAGTTAATCGTCGGCGGCACGAAACCGTCGCGCAGCGCGCCTATGCAGACAATCGCTTCAATCGCGCCGGCGGCGGCAAGCAGATGACCCGTCATAGACTTCGTCGAGCTTACCGGGATTTTATACGCGGAGTCGCCGAACGCGGCTTTTATCGCGGCGGTCTCCGTCTTGTCGTTCATCGGCGTACTCGTGCCGTGCGCGTTTATGTAGCTTATCGCGCCGGGCGAAAGCCCCGCGTCCGCAACCGCGTCCGCAATCGCGCGCGTCGGAGCCGCCGCCGTCGGTTCCGGAGCCGTTATGTGATACGCGTCGCAGGTCGCGCCGTACCCCGTAACCTCGCAGAGGATTTCCGCGCCGCGCCGGAGCGCGTGTTCGTACTCCTCGAGTACGAGAATTCCCGCGCCCTCGCCGAGGACGAAGCCGCTCCGTTCCGCGTCGAACGGAATACTCGCGCGGGACGGGTCGCCGCCCTCATACAACGCTTTCATCGACGTGAAGCCTCCGAGCGTCAGCGGGGCGATACACGCTTCCGTGCCGCCGCAGAGCATAACGTCCGCATATCCGTGACGAATCGTCCGCATACTGTCGCCGATTGCGTTGGTGCCGCCGGCGCAGGCGGTCACGACGGAGGAGCAGTAACCCGCGAATCCCGTTTCGATTGCGAGCTGACCCGCCGCCATATTGGCTATCGACTGCGGAATGAAGTACGGCCACACGCGGTCGAAACCCCGCTCGTTGCCGCGGTCGTACTCGCGCGTTATCGTCGTGAGCCCGCCGATTCCGCTCGATACAAGCGTCCCGCAACGGGTGAAGTCGGCGTTTTCGCGCGTAATGCCGCTCATTTTGAGAGCTTCGCGTCCCGCGGCGAGCGCGAACCAGATGTAACGCTCCGTGCGCTTCGCCTCCTGCGGGGAGAGAAAGTCGAGTATGTCCGCGTCGCACTCCGCCGCGAGCTTCGCTTTCTGCTCCGACGTGTCGAACGACGTGACCGGACGAATCCCGCACACGCCGGACTTGATATTGCTCCAAAACGTCAAAGCGTCGTTCCCGAGCGGCGTTATCGCCCCGAAGCCTGTAACCACAACGCGTCTGTTATACATACATACCACCGTTTACGTTAAGTGTCTGCCCCGTAATGTACGGGGCTTTGTCCGAGCAGAGGAACGCGACCGCCTCGGCGACGTCCTCCGCTCCGCCGAACCTGCCGAGCGGAATCTGACCGCGCATACGCTCCCGCACTTCGCCGGACAGCCCCGCGGTCATATCCGTTTCGATGAAGCCGGGCGCGACGGCGTTGACCGTAATCCCGCGCGGCGCAAGCTCAAGCGCGGAAGCCTTGGTAAGTCCGATAAGCCCCGCTTTCGACGCGACGTAGTTCGCCTGTCCGACGTTGCCGGAGAGCGCGACGACGCTCGAGATATTGACGATTCTGCCGTACCGCGCTTTCATCATCGGGAGCGACGCGAGCTTCGTACAGTTGAACGCGCCTTTGAGGTTTACGCCGAGTACGCGGGCAAAGTCCTCTCCCGGCATACGCAGAAGCAGATTATCCCGCGCGATGCCGGCGTTGGTGACAAGAAGATGCGCCGCGCCGAACGTCTGTTCGCACAAGTCGAACACGCGGCGGCACTCGTCCTCGGACGACACGTCGGCGCGGACGGTAACGGCGTTCGCGCACAGCGACCGCGTGACCTCCGCTTCAGCTTCGTTTCCGGCGTAGTTAATCACGACATTCGCGCCGAGCGACGCGAGCCTGACGCAGACCGCGCGCCCGATTCCCCGTCCTCCGCCGGTGACTACCGCCGTTTTGCCCGTAAAGTCCATATTATCCGCCTTTCAGGTCCCGGACGACGGCGCGGAAGTCCTCCGTACCGTCGATTGCGTACGTCTTAATCTCCGGCGCGGTTTTCCGGACGAAGCCGGACAGCGTCTTGCCGGGTCCTATCTCGATAACCGTATCAACGCCGCTCGCCGCGAGGGTGCGCAGACAGGTCTCGAACCGCACCGGCGAGCGCACCTGCTCCGTAAGGTTGCCGCGCACCGTTCCGCCGGGAGCGAGTACGCCGCCCGTGACGTTGAAAACGACCGGGAATTTCATCTCCGCAAAGTCGAGTTTCGCGAAAAAGTCCGAGAGCGCGACCGCCGCCGGGTTCATAAACGGCGTGTGGAACGGTCCTCCGACGTTGAGCGGCAGCGCGCGCCGCGCGCCGTACTCCAGCGCGAGCTTCGTAGCTTCCGCGACCGCCGCCGACTCTCCGCCGATTACGATTTGTCCCGGGCAGTTATAGTTGCAGCACCAGACTCCGCCCGCCGTCTCCGCGACGGCGCGCTCCGTGACGGACGCGTCGTCGCAGATAACCGCGCTCATTCCGAAGTCCACGCCGCGCGAAGCGTCCGCCATTGCGCGTCCGCGGAACGCGAGCAGGTCGAGCAGCGTCTCCGCGCCGAACACTCCCGCCGCGTGAAGCGCGCCGTATTCGCCGAGCGACAGTCCGGCGGCGTATTGCGGCGTTATCCCCGCGCCGTACAGCAGCCGTGTCACAGCCGCGGCGAACGCGCCCATCGCGGGCTGCGTATGCTCCGTGCGCGACAGTTCCGCGAGGTCGGCGTCAAAGCAGAGCGTCCCGAGGTCGAGTCCTCCCGGCGCATAGCCGAATATGTCGCGGACTTCGGGGTATTCGCCGAAAAAGTCGCGTCCCATACCGGCGCGCTGGCTCCCCTGACCCGCGTATAAAAAAGCGAGAGACATTGCGCTACCTCAGCGCGGGGTGCGACGCGAGTTCCCGCGCCGCCGCCTTCGCGTCCTCGTACAGCTCGCGCAGAATGTCCGCCGCGGGCTTAATCTCGTCGAGCATACCCGCGACCTGCCCCGCCATAAGCGAACCTATCTTCACGTCCCCGTCGAACACGGCGCGGCGCAGCGAACCGAGCGTAAACTTCTCAAGCTCTTCTTTGGACGCGCCCTGCTGTTCGAGCTTCAGGTACTCCGCCGACATCTGGTTTTTGAGTATGCGCACGGGCGCGCCGGTGCTTCGCCCGGTGACGACCGTGTCGTTGTCTTTTGCTTTAAGAACGGCTTGCTTGTAATTTTCGTGAACCGGACACTCGACGGAGCGCAGCAGCGTCGTCCCTATCTGAACACCGGAGGCTCCGAGCGCGAGCGCGGCGGCAAACTGTCCGCCGGACGCGATTCCGCCCGCCGCGACCACCGGGATTTTCACCGCGCGGACGACCTGCGGCACGAGCGTCATCGTCGTAAGCTCGCCGACGTGTCCTCCGGATTCGGTGCCCTCCGCGATAACGCCGTCCGCCCCCTGCGACTCGACGCGCCGCGCGACCGCGACGCTCGCGACCACGGGCAGCACGAGCGCGCCGGACGCTTTCCATACCGGAATGTACTTGCCGGGCAGTCCCGCGCCGGTCGTTATGACGCGGACGCGTTCCGCGGCGAGCAGTTCGGCGATTTCGTCCGCCGCCGGGTGCATAAGCATCAGGTTAACGCCGAACGGTTTGTCCGTAAGCCCGCGCGCGGCTCGAATCTGCTCGCGTATCGCCTCGACGGAGTAGCCGCCGGACGCGATAAGCCCGAGTCCGCCCGCGTTTGAAATCGCGGCGGCAAACGCGCCGGTCGCGATGTTCGCCATTCCGCCCTGAATTATCGGATATTTTATTCCGAGCAGTTCCCGTAAATCAGTCATAGTTGAGGTCTCCGTTTATCTCAAAATACAGCGACGCATAAGTTAAACCGCCGCCGAAAGCCGACATAATAAGCCCGTCTCCGCGGGACGCCGCGCCGGAGCGCAGAAGCTCGTCGAGCGCGATTGCGCAGGTCGCGGACGACGTGTTGCCGTACCGCTCTATGTTGACGAAGCACTTTTCTTCCGCGATTCCCATCCGGCGGGCTATCGCGTCGATAATGCGCCGGTTCGCCTGGTGGAAGATAAAGCGTTTGACGCTTCCGAGCGCGACCTCCGCGAGACCGAGTACGCGCGCGACGCTCGCCGAAGCGGTTTCGACCGCGAAGCGGAACACCTCGCCGCCGTTCATATGAATCCCGTCGCAGTCCTTGTCCGCCGTGCGGACTACGAACGGACTGTTGCCGAGGTACCCCGCGCGGCACGACAAATACTCCGTTCCGCCGCGCGCGCCGGAATCGAACGCGAACACGCCGTCCGGCTCGCGCCGGATAACCGCCGCGCCCGCGCCGTCTCCGAACAGGACGCAGGTCGAGCGGTCGCCGTAGTCCGTAACGCGCGAGAGCATTTCGCACCCGACGACGAGCGCGAGCTTTCCCGGCGCGTCCGCGAGCAGCGAGTGCGCCGTTTTGAGTGCGACGACGAAGCCGGTGCAGGCGGAGTTTACATCGATTGCGATAATGCGTTCGGGAAGTCCGAGTTCGCGCTGCAGCAGACACGCGAGCGACGGCGTCAGATAGTCCGGCGTAAGCGTCGCGGCGACAATTACTGCGATTTGAGATATATCAATGCCGCGCAAGGCTTTTCCCGCCGCGCTTGAAGCCATATCGAGCGTAGTTTCGTCCGCCGCCGCGATTCTGCGCTCCTTAATTCCGGTGCGGAGCGTTATCCACTCGTCCGAAGTATCGACCGCGGACTCGAGCATTGCGTTAGTGAGCCGGAACTCCGGCGAATAGCTGCCCGTGCCGAGGATTGTTATGCCGCTCATTATTAACCTCCGTTTTGTCAGCCGAGCCGCCGTGCGCGCCTTTGCCGAAATGTTTATCAGCCGCTTGGTCGGCGAAGCCTCCCGCGCTCAGGTTTCGGCAAAACGGCGGGTCGGGGTTCCCGCGAAGTCTGCGGACTTCGCGGAGTGTAAACAGGCGCGCCTTTGCCGAAATGTTTTGCCCGGCGGTCAGCCGAAGCTCCCGTACCTGCGGTACCGCGCTTCGAGCAGTTCGGTTTCCGTAAGCTGCGACAGCTCCGCGAGCGCGTCGCGCACCGCGGCCCCGACGCGGCGGTACATCAGCTTCGGAGCTTCGCCGGCTCCGCCGCGCGGCTCCGGTATGACCGTGTCCGCAACCCCGAACGAGAGCAAATCCGCCGCCGTGAGCTTCATAACGTCCGCCGCTTCGGCGGCGCGGGACGCGTCTTTCCACAGAATCGACGCGAACCCCTCCGGCGACAGCACCGACAGCACCGAGTTTTCGAGCATAATGATTCTGTCCGCGACCCCGAGCGCGATTGCCCCGCCGGAGCCGCCCTCGCCGATAACGACCGTGACGACCGGCACCGGCGCGGCGGACGTCTGATACAGGCACTCGGCGATTGCCTGCCCCTGACCGCGCTCCTCCGCGCTTTTGCCGGGGTACGCGCCGGGCGTGTCGATAAACGTGACAAGCGGGCGGCGGAACTTCACCGCCTGCGCGAGACAGCGCAGGAACTTGCGGTATCCGTCCGGCTGCGCCATACCGAAATTGCGGCGTACGCGCTCGTCTATCGTCCGCCCCTTGCAAGTCGCGGCGACGGAGACCGTACGTCCGCCGAAAGTGCCGATTCCGCAGATGACCGCGGGGTCGTCTGCGAAAGCGCGGTCGCCGTGTATCTCAAAAAAGTCCGGTATCAGCGCGGCGATATAGTCGTCGGAACCGGGTCTGCCCGCGTCTCTCGCGAGCTTGACGCGGTCGTACGGCGCAAGCTGCTCAGGCGTTTTCATATCCGCGCACCCGCGTGAAGCGCGAGAAGCCGCGCGAGCGTACCTCTCATTTCCGCGCGCGGAACGATCGCGTCCACGAAGCCGTGGTCAAGCTGAAACTCGCCGCTCTGGAAACCCTGCGGCAGTTTTTCGCCGATTGTCTGCTCTATGACGCGCGGTCCCGCGAAGCCGAAAAGCGCGCCCGGCTCCGCGAGCGTAATGTCCGCGAGCGAAGCGAACGAGGCGGTGATGCCGCCGGTCGTCGGGTTCGTTATGACGGAGACGTAAAATCCGCCGCCGCCCGAAAAACGCCGTATCGCGGCGGAGGTTTTAATCATCTGCATAAGCGAGAAAACGCCCTCCTGCATACGCGCGCCGCCGCCCGCGCAGAAAATCACGAGCGGAAGTCCCCGGCTCGCCGCGGACTCCGCCGCGCGCGTCACCGTCCCGCCGGCGGAGGTGCCCATACTGCCCATCATAAAGCTGATGTCGATTGCGGCGGCAATCGCGTAGGTCCCGCCGATTTTACCCTCCGCCGCGAGACCCGCGTCGGAAAGCCCCGACTTCGCCGACTGCTCCGCCGCCTTTTCCGCGTACCCCGGGAACGCGAGTACGTCGCGCGGAGCGGCGCAGGGGAACGGCTCCGAGTATTCGCCGCCGTCGAAGATATTCGTAAACCGCGCCGCCGCGGATATGTACATATGCAAGCCGCAGCTCGGGCAGACGTTGAGCGCGAGCGCGAAAACGTCCGGCTCAAGCTCCGTCTTGCAGCCGGAGCAGGTCACGGTGCGGCGCGGCTCGCGCTTTGCCGGAGAGCGGAGCGACTTCAGTATATCGAGTTTGAGCTTGCGCTCCAGAAAAGGATTAGGCAAAAGTATTCTCCTCACACGGCGTCCGCTACAGCGGTTCTTCAAGGTTTAACTGCGGCGCGTTCGTCAGTATTCCGGTGTCGTACCGCCCGGTCAGAAAATCCTTGTTGTACATCAGCATATAAAGCTGGCTCAGATTCGTCTTGACGCCGCGCACGATAAGCTCCTCGAGCGCGCGGCGCATACGGTAAATCGCCTCGTTCCGCGTCCTGCCGTGCGCGATTATCTTCGCGAGCAGCGAGTCGTAGTGCGGACTGACTTCGCAGCCCGGGAAAATCGCGGTATCCACGCGGATTCCGAAGCCGCCGGGCAGGTGCACAAAGTCTATCGTGCCGGGCGACGGCATAAAGTCCCGCTCCGGGTCCTCGGCGCAGAGCCGGCACTCGATTGCGTGCCCCGAGAACGTCACGCCGTCCTGCGTCACCGAGAGCGGAAGCCCCGACGCGACGCGTATCTGCTCGCGCACTATGTCGAGTCCGGTAATCGCCTCGGTGACGGGGTGTTCGACCTGAAGCCGCGTGTTCATCTCTATAAAGTATGCGTTCCCCTCCGGCGACAGCACGAACTCCACCGTCCCGGCGTTGACATAGTCCGCGGACTTCGCGGCGCGCACCGCGTAATCGGACAGCTTCGCGCGAAGCTCCGGGCTTACCGCCTTTGACGGCGATTCTTCGAGTATCTTCTGGCTCCGCCGCTGAACGCTGCATTCGCGCTCGCCGAGCGTTACGATGCCGCCGTGACGGTCGGCGACGAGCTGCACCTCGATGTGGCGCGGGTTCGGAATCAGCTTCTCGATATAAAGTTCCGCGTCGCCGAACGCGGCGAAAGCCTCGGCTCCCGCGTCCGAAAACGCGGCTTCAAGCTGACTTTCGTCGTCCGCGCGGCGCATTCCGCGCCCTCCGCCGCCCGCGGAAGCCTTGACGAGTACCGGGTACCCGACCTCCCGCGCTATCTCTTTTGCGTCGTTGACCGAGCGCACCGCGCCTTCCGACCCGGGTATGACCGGAACGCCGTTTGCGCGCATAAGTTTTTTCGCGGAAGCCTTGTTGCCGAGCGAGCGAATCGACTCCGGGTCCGCGCCGATGAAAATCAGCCCCGCTTCGATAACGCGCTCCGCGAACTCCGGGTTTTCCGACAGGAAACCGTACCCCGGGTGAACCGCGTCGCAGCCCGTTTTGAGCGCGGCGGAAATAATATTCGTCTGATTCAGATAGCTGTCCGCCGCCCTTGCGGGACCGACGCAAACGGACTCCGTCGCGAGGGACGCGAACAAAGCCCCGCGGTCGGCTTCGGAGAACACCGTCACCATCTCGAGGTTCATATCGCGGCACGAGCGGATAATGCGAACCGCAATCTCTCCGCGGTTCGCTATCAGCACCCGGCGTATCATTCGCCGGTCTCCAGTATGACGAGAACCGCGCCGTATTCCGCGAGCGCGCCGTCCTCAAACGCGATTTCGGCGACCGTTCCGTCGCACGGCGACTCTATGTCCGAGAACATTTTCATCGCCTCGACGACGCACAGCGCGTCCCCGCGCTTCACCCTGCCGCCGGCGTTCACAAGAGGCGGCAAACCCGGACCGCGCGCGCGGTAAGCCGTTCCGACGACCGGGGCGGTAACGGTAACGCGGTTCGCGGCGGCGGCTTGCGGCGCGGACTGCTCCGGCGGTTCCGCGGGCGGCGCGCCGGCGGCTTGCGGCGCGTTTTTGGACAGCGCGAGCTTGAAGTCCGCGTCCTCGTATGTAAGCGACGCGAGAGACGACGCTTCAAGCAGCTCCGCGAGCTGTCTGATTTTGGCTATGTGGTTTTTTGCGTCTTGCGCCACTTACTGCTCCCCGACGAGCGCGATTATGTCGGCGACGGTAGCGATTTCTTTCAGCTTCTCCTCCGGAATCGAGATTCCGAACGCGTCCTCGAGAGCCATAACAAGCTCGACGACCGCGAGCGAGTCCGCGCCGAAGTCCTCCTTGATGTTCGCCGTCTCCGTGACGGCGTCCGCTTCCACGCCGAGCGAATCGACGATTATACCGCGCACTTTTTCAAACGTATCCATAGCTTTTCACCGGTTTGAACCTTTCAAATTATGTTAAAATAATTTTATTAAAATTCCTTTGCTAAAATAGCATATAAGCCCGGATAAGTCAAGGAAAACTTTTCGACGGCAGCCGCGCCGCGAACGGCAAGAACCCGCCTTTGCGCGAAAGGCGGGTTCTTGCGTCCGTACGGTGCGGGTTGCGCTACGTCTCGTGGACGACCTCCCAGCCGCCGCCGAAATCGCGGGTCAGCACTATAATCCGCGCCGGATGAGACTTCGGGTCGCCTTTTACGGATACGGTGAAATATACGGTTTCGTCTTTCACCGCACCGGAGTACGGAGAAAAGCTCGCCGGGAGCAGCGTCACGATTTCGTCGGTCATAGACTTGCTTTCATAGTATGCCCTTGCGGCGTCTTCGGCGGAGGAAACCGCGCCGACCGTGTTCACCGCGTATTCTACGCTCGCGTTCGCGAGGTCGAGCCTGCCGGACGCGTCAACCGCCGCCTCGACGTAATAGTCCCTGCGCGGCGGCGGGTTTCTGCTGCCGTCGAGAATATACATCATCACCGTAAACTTCGCCCGAAAGTCAGAGCCGACGATTTCCTCATAGTATGAAAGCTCAAACTCCAGGTCGCCGTACTTCTTCCCGTACTGCGCCGTCATATCCGCGCGCACATACTCGAGCAGCTGTTCTTTGGGAGAGAGCGGATAGCCGGAGGAACCGTCGTTACCGCCGCCGGCAAGCTCCGAATACCCGTGCACGCCGAACAGCGCGTAGAACGCTTCGTTGCCGCCCTGGCTCCACTCGTAGTACACGCCGCCGGACTCGAAGTTCGCGCAGCTGTCGATTGCGGGGTGAACGTACCCGACGACGCCGTCCGCGCGCGTCATATACAGCGCGGGACTGCCGGCGCAGTCCGCGGGGTATCCCAGCTCCGCCGCCGCGCCGAAGTTCGTCTCGAGCCAGCGGAGCGACTGCGCGTCCG
>JAITNK010000035.1 GCA_031290515.1 Oscillospiraceae bacterium | reverse complement strand
CGGAAGCCTTTTCCGCGGCGATCGCGGCGGCGCGTTCGCGGAGCGCGGACACGCGTTCGTGAATCAGGTCGCGTTCGCGCACAGACTCCGAGCGGACGCGTCCGAACTCGGAGATTTTGTCGCGAAGCCCGGCTTCGAGTCCGGTAAGCGTACCGATTTCCGCGCGCGTTTCTGCGATGCCCGCGTCCGTCAGCTTTATGCGCTCCGCGACTGCGGCGAGCGACGCTTCGCGCTCCTCTTTCTGCGAGGTCTTGTCCGCGAGCGACTTCGCGAAGCCCGAAAATTCGTTCATACAGCGGTTTTCAAGAGCTTCCGCGTCGCGCAGTTCAAGCTCCGCGGCTTCAAGCTCGAACTCCGCGGCGGCTTTCTCGCGCTGCGCCTCCGCGTCCGCGATTTGCAGTTTATCGTACGCGGCTTTCAGCCCGGCGGACTGCCCGCGCAGCGTTTCAAGCTCTCCGGCGCGCGAGATAATCCCGGTGCCGGAGCCGGACGAACCTCCGGTCATCGCGCCGCCCGCGTTTATGACCTGCCCGTCGAGAGACACTACTTTGAACCGCGCCGAGTACTTGCGCGAGATTTTAATCGCGTCGTCGAGCGTCGCCGCTATCGCCGTGCGCCCGAGCAGGCTGCGGATTACGGCGGCGACCTTTTCGTCGGTTTCGACGAGGTCGAACGCGACGCCCTCGAATCCCGGCTCGCTTTCAAGTCCGCGCTCGCTGAGGCCGCTTCCGCGCACGGTAGTAATCGGCAGGAACGTCGCGCGTCCGCCGCCGGTGCGCTTTAACATATTTATCGCCGATTTGCCGTCTTCCTCCGACCCGACGACGACGCTTCCGACGCTTGCGCCGAGCGCGGTCTCTACCGCGAGCGCGTATTTCGCGTCCGTACGCAGCAGGTCGCCGACGGTTCCGACGATTCCGCGGAGCGTACCCTTTGCCGCCGCGCTCATAACCGCGCGGACGGACTTCGCGTAGCCCTCATAGTCGCGCTCGAGCGATTCGAGTACTCGGATTCTCGTCGATACGGACTCAAGCTCCGACGAGCAGGCGCGCTTTTCGCGCTCCGCCTTTTCGGCTTTTTCGCGGCGCGAGCCAATTTTGAGCCGGAACCCGCCGAGTACGTTTTTGCGCGATATAACGTCGTCCGACGCGGATTTCAGCGCGATTTCGGACTGCCGGACGTCTGTCTCCGCGGTGGAAAGCTCGGAGCGCAGGGACGTCAGCGCGGCGGATTCCGCGGTTTCGCGGTCGGTAAGTTCCTGCGCGGAGCCGACGAGTCCGGAGAGCCGCGCTTTCGTTTCCGCGGACTTGAACGACGCGTCCGACAGACTCTCCGTGAGCAGTAAATATTCGCGGTCGCGCTCCTCGCTCTGCGACAGCAGTTCGCGTAGCATTTCATTTTCGGACGCCGTGTCCGCTTCGGTTCGGGTCTCGGCTTCGGACAGCTCCGCGAGCTTCGCGTTGCGCGCGGCAATCTGCGCTTCGAGCGACGAGCCGCGCTCCGTCTCCTCGGACACCTCGGTTTTGATGCCGTCAATGCGCGCTTCGTTTCCGCGCAGTTCGGCGGACAGCGCGGCTGCCCGCGAGCTTATTTCGCTTCGTTCCGCGACGACCGCGTCCCGCGAGACGCGGAGCGCGTCCGACTCGGCTTCAAGCCCGCGGCGGGATTCGTCCGTGCGCTCCGTGTCGCGGAAAACGCGCTCGACCTCGGACTGCGTGAACCGCAGCCGCGTCTTGATATTGTCGAGGTCGCCCTTCGCCGTCTCCGACAGTTCCGCGAGCGACGCCAACTTCGCGGCGAACAGCGAGATTTCGAGCGAACGCATTTCGTCGCGCAGCAGCAGGTATTTTTTCGCGGTCTCCGCCTGCTCGCGGAGCGGCGCAAGCGTCAGCTCAAGCTCCGACAGTTTGTCGCCGAGCCGCGTCAGGTTCTCGTCCGTCTGCGCGAGCTTGCGGGACGATTCCTCGCGCCGCTGCCGGTATTTCGCGATGCCGACGGCTTCCTCGAAAATGTCGCGCCGGTCGCCGCCCTTGACCGAGAGTATCTCGTCGATTTTGCCCTGTCCGATGACGCTGTAACCGTCTCTGCCGAGTCCGGTGTCCATAAGCAGCTCCTGCACGTCGCGGAGCCGGGACTGCTTGCGGTTTATCGAGTATTCGCTCTCGCCGGAGCGGTAGTACCTGCGCGATATGACGACTTCGGAGTTTTCAAGCCCGAGCGCGTCGTCGTCGTTTATGAGCGTCAGCGAGACTTCGGCGTAGCCGGTCTGGCTCCGGCGTTTGGTGCCGCCGAAGATTACGTCCTCCATCTTGGTTCCGCGCATACTTTTGGCGGACTGCTCTCCCGTGACCCAGAGCACCGCGTCCGCGATGTTCGATTTGCCCATTCCGTTAGGACCGACGATAACCGTCACGGGCTTTGCAAATTCAAGCCGCGTCTTGTCCGCGAACGACTTGAAGCCGATTATATCAAGTGCTTTGAGCTTAATTGTACTGTCACCGCCTTTCCCGTGAGTTTTGCGCGACCCTCGGCGGGGCGCGGAGAAACGACCGAGTGTGCGTCGCGTCCGTTCCCGCCACTCTTCTCAGAGAGGGCATACCCACCCCCAAAAGCCGCAGCTTCGTTCATACTCCCGCGAAATATAAGTTAAAACTTGCTTCTTTGCAGCTTTTTCCTTGAAAAGCGCGCGTTTCCGCGTTACTCCGCGTCCCCCGCGTCTTCGCGTCCTAAGTCAGAAGTTTGATAAGTTCTTTTGCCGCCGCCTGCTCCGCGGCTTTTTTAGTGCGCCCCTCGCCCTCGGCGGACTTGCCGGAAGCCGAGGCGCGCGACCTGAACACGCGGTCGTGCTCCGGTCCGTCGCTGCCGACGAT
Organism: Oscillospiraceae bacterium; assembly: GCA_031290515.1. Taxonomy (GTDB): domain Bacteria; phylum Bacillota; class Clostridia; order Oscillospirales; family Oscillospiraceae; genus JAIRRO01. The sequence continues at coordinate 5,613 of JAITNK010000035.1, read as the reverse complement.
TTCATAGGCGACCGACGCGCCGGGCGAACGCTGGACAAGTTCCTGAAGCACGGTTTTATAGTCCGTCGGGTTCGCGCCGCGCTCGCCGGACAGCACTACCGCGTAGATAATGCCCTTTGCCGCGTCGATTCCGCCGTCGAGATACGCCGCGGCGATTATCGCCTCGACCGCGTCGGAGCAGACGCTCGGGCGCGACCTGCCGCCGGTTTGCTCCTCGCCCTTGCCGATTTGCAGGAAGCCGCCGAGCGCAACGGACTTCGCGCACTCGAACAGCGCGGCCTCGCAGACAAGCTCCGCGCGGCGTTTCGTCATCTGCCCCTCCGGAACCGCGGGCGACTGCGCGTATAAATATTCGGCGGCGACGAAGCCGAGCACGGAGTCCCCGAGGAACTCGAGCCGCTCGTTGCAGTCGGATTTCGGCATTTTGCGCTCGTTGACGTACGAGCTGTGAGTCAGCGCGGTCAGAAGCAGACTCTTGTTTTTGAACGCGTACCCGAGACTTTCCTCGAGCGGCGCGAGCAGCAAAGCGTTACTCATCGGCTTCGGCTCCGAATCTGGAGAAATGCTCCGCAAGCCGCTCGGCTACGCCCGCGTTGACGGCGCGAATCGACTGCGTTATCGCGGAGACGATTGCGTCCGCGTTCGACGAACCGTGCGCCTTGACGACCGGCTTCGAGATGCCGAGCATTATCGTGCCGCCGACCGCGTCCGGGTTCGCGCGGTTCCGCAGGAGGTTCAAGCCCTTGCGGACGAGCAGCGAGGCGAGCTTCGACTTTTTGTTCTTGAAAAGCACCTGCTTCAGCTCGCGCATTACAAACAGAGCCGCGCCCTCCGACGCTTTCAGAAACACGTTTCCGGTAAAGCCGTCGCAGACTACGACGTCGCACGCGCCGAGCATCGGGTCGCGCCCCTCGACGTTGCCGATGAAGTTGATTTTTCCGGCTTTGCCCGCTTCGGCGAGCAGCGCGTACGTCTCGAGCCGCAGAGGGTCGCCTTTCGTCTCCTCCGTGCCGTTGTTGAGCAAGCCGACGCGCGGGTTCTTGATGCCGAGCGCGCCTTCGGCGTAAAAGCTGCCCATAAAGGCGAACTGCAAAAGCTGCTCCGCCGTACATTCGACGTTCGCGCCCGCGTCGATAACGAGCACTCCGCCGGACGAACTCGGCAGCAGCGGCGCGAGCGACGCGCGCTTTATCCCGCGGACGCGCTTGACTATAAGCGTCGCCCCGGTGAGCAGCGCGCCGGTGCTTCCGGCGGAGACGAAAGCGTCTCCCCCGCCGTCGCGCAGGAGCTTCAGTCCGACGACCATAGACGAGTCTTTTTTTACGCGTATCGCGAGCACCGGGTCGTCGTGCATATCGATTGTTTCGGTCGCGCCGGCGATGTTGAAGCGGCAAAGCTCCGCCTCGCGCACGGTGCTTGAGGCGATTGCCTTGCTGATTTTGCCGGCGTCGCCGACAAGCGTTATTTCGCAGCCGAGCGTGCGCGAAGCGACTACCGCGCCGTCTATGACCGCCTGCGGGGCGTTGTCTCCGCCCATCGCGTCAAGTATTATATTCAACCCATAACCTCCGAATTATAATATTGCTTTATGCGTTATAATATATATCATATAATATTGCTCGCGTCAACAAACTTAATCAAATTTTAATTTATTTCTCCGGCGATTCTTTCAATAATCGCGAGAGAACGCTGTGACGTGAGCATCTTTTTGTTCTTGCGCTCGCTTTTCGCCACCTCAATCGGCGCGATTATCCCGAAATTTACGTTCATCGGCTGAAAGTCGCCCGCCGCGCTCTCCGAAACATACAGCGCGAGCGCGCCGATTGCGGTTTCCCGCGGGAAATCCGCGGGCGCGAGCGACTGAAGCCTGCGCGCGGTTTCGGTTCCCGCGAGCAGTCCGGAGGACGCCGACTCGACGTATCCCTCGACTCCGGTGATTTGCCCGGCGAACGCGACGCGCGGCGTACCGCGCAGTCTGTAATATCTGTCGAGCAGCCGCGGCGAATCGAGAAACGTGTTGCGGTGCATAACCCCGTACCGCGTGAACTCCGCGCCGCGCAGAGCCGGTATCATTCCGAACACGCGCTTCTGCTCCCCGAATTTGAGGTGCGTCTGGAACCCGACGATGTTGTACAGCGTACCCGCCGCGTCGTCGCGCCGGAGCTGGACCACGGCGTAAGGCTCTTTGCCGTCCGCAGGGTCGGGAAGCCCGACGGGCTTCATCGGTCCGAAGCGCATAACGTCCTCTCCCCTGCGAGCCATAACCTCAATCGGCATACAGCCCTCGAACACGGACTTGTCCTCGAAGCCGCGAAGCTCCGCTTCCTCCGCCGACGCGAGCGCGTTTCGGAACTCAACGTACTCCCCGCGCGTCATCGGGCAGTTGATATAGTCCGCGCCGCCCTTGCCGTAGCGCGAAGCGAAGTACGCGCGCGACATATCGACGCTCTCCGCCGTTACGACCGGAGCCGCCGCGTCAAAAAAGCTCAGAAACTTCGCGTCCGGCAGGAGCTTTCGCAGAGCGTCCGCGAGCGCGTCCGAAGTCAGCGGACCCGTCGCTATGATAACCTCGCCGTCCGGAATTTCGGTTACTTCGCGCGACTCGACCGTAATGCGCGGATTTGCCGAGATTTTCTCCGTCACAAGCTCCGCGAACGCTTCGCGGTCTACGGCGAGCGCGCTTCCGGCGGGTACGCGCGTCGCGTCCGCGCACGCGATTATAAGGCTTCCGAGCCGCCGCATTTCCTCTTTGAGCAGTCCGACCGCGTTTGACAGCTCGTCCCCGCGCAGGGAATTTGAGCAAACAAGCTCAGCGAACTTGTCCGACGAGTGCGCCGGACTGCGCTTCGCGGGCTTCATCTCGGCGAGCGTAACACCGATTCCGCGCTGTGCGAGCTGCCACGCGGCTTCGCACCCGGCGAGTCCCGCGCCGACGACGGTGACGGTATTGTCCGACGCCCGGTCGCGCGAAGCGCTCCCGCCGCTGTATTCCTGCGGCGCGGAACCGGCGTTGCCGTTCATTCGGATTTCGGTTTCTTGACTGCGGTTCTTACGGCGGCAGGTTTCTTTGCGGCGGGTTTTGCACTTGCGCGCTTAGCCGCTGTCGGTTTCGTACCCGCGCGCTTAGCCGCTGCCGGTTTTGCGGCGGAAGTCTTTGCGGTCGCCGCAGAGGTTTTCGTTTCGGGCGCGGCGGACGCGCCGGAGGTTTTGCCGAAGCCGCGCTTATCCTCCGGGACGAACGCGGAACATTCGGCGTTTATGCAGTACGGCGTTTTGCGTCCGCGACCCGATTTCTTGAACATAGTCTGTCCGCAGACCGTACAGTTGTCTTCGACCGGAACGTCAAACGTCGTGAAGCCGCACTCTTTGTAACTCTCGCAGGCGTAATAGGTGTACTCTTTGTTGTTCTTCTTCGAGCGTCCGGTGCGCTTGAGAATCCGGTCGCCGCAGCGCGGGCATTTGCCGGGCATCTCCTCGACAATCGGCATCGTGAAGTCGCAGTCCGGGAAGCCGGGGCAGCCGAGAAAGTCGCCGAATTTGCCGGTGCGGACTACCATTTTGCGCCCGCACTTCTCGCAGATTTCCTCGGACTCGATGACCGGCAGCTTGACGCGCGGAGCGTCCTCCGCCTTTTTGATAAGGCTCGCGAGTCCGTTTTCGCCGTCGTAGAATTCGCGCAGAACGTCCCGCCAGTCCTTCGCGCCGCTCTCCACGTCGTCGAGCTTCTTCTCCATTTCGGCGGTAAAGCCTATGTTCACGATGTCGGAAAACCACTCTTTGAGAAACTTGTTCGTAACCGTCTCGCCGAGCGGCGTGGGCACAAGCATTTTGCCGTCCTTTTTGACGTATCTGCGGTCGATTATCGTCGAAATCGTCGGCGCGTATGTGGACGGGCGACCGATTCCGGAGTCCTCCATCGCCTTTATGAGCGTCGCTTCCGTGTAACGCGGCGGCGGCTGGGTGAACTTCTGCTCTTTTTTGAAGTTAATCAGCGTAAGCGCGTTGCCCGCCTGCAGGTTCGGCAGCGGGGAGTCGGATATATCTTCGTCCTCGTCCGCGCCCTCGACGTACACCGCCATAAAGCCCGGGAACTTGACCGCCGTGTGATTCGCGCGAAAAACGTATCCCGCGCTCTCCGCATCGACGGTGACGCTGTCGTACACCGCGGGCGACATCTGGCTCGCGAGATAGCGGCTCCAGATGAGCTTGTAGAGCCTGTACTGGTCCTGCGTGAGATTCTGTTTAATCTCGTCCGGCGCGAGCGACGGATTCGACGGTCGAATCGCCTCGTGCGCGTCCTGCGCCCCGGCTTTCGTCTTATAGCGCGTCGGCTGACCGGGGTAATACGCATTGCCGTACCGCGATTTGATAAGCTCGGCGGCTTCGCCGAGCGCGTCCTCCGACAGGCGCAGAGAGTCGGTGCGCATATAGGTGATGAGTCCGACGGTACCCTCGCCGCGAATATCCACGCCCTCGTAAAGCTGCTGCGCGATACTCATCGCTCGGCGCGGGGTCATTCCGAGCTTGCGGGAAGCTTCCTGCTGCAGGCTCGACGTGATAAACGGAGGCGACGGGCTGCGCTTCTTGTCCCCGAGCTTAACCTCGCGGACGATGAACGGCGAATTCTGCGTTTCCGATATGATTTTTTCGACGTCCTCCGCCGAGCGGAGCGATTCCTTCTTTTTTACCGTACCCTGGTAGCGCGCGGCGAAACGAATGTCCGCTTTCGGCGACAGCAGAGCGTCGAGGTACCAGTATTCCTCGGGTACGAACGCGCGGATTTCCTCCTCGCGGTCGGTCACAATCCGTACGGTTACGGACTGCACGCGCCCAGCCGAAAGTCCGCGGCGTATTTTTTTCCACAGCAGCGGCGAGAGCTGGTACCCGACGATACGGTCGAGCACGCGCCGCGCCTGCTGCGCGTCCACAAGGTCCTGGTCGATTTTGCGCGGGTGCAGAATCGAATCCTGCACGACGCGCTTCGTAATTTCGTTGAACGTCACGCGGAGCGCGCGCTCGTCCGACAGCCCGAGAAGCTCTTTGAGGTGCCAGGAAATCGCTTCGCCCTCTCGGTCGGGGTCGGTCGCGAGATAGACTAAATCCGCGGTTTTCGCCGCGCTCCGCAGCTCGCTGATTGTCTTTTCGCTGCCCTTTACCGGCTCGTACGCGGGCGCGAAGTCAGCCTCGATGTCCACGCCGAGCTTCGACTTCGGCAGGTCGCGCAGGTGTCCGAGCGACGCCGTGACCAGATAGTCGGAGCCGAGATATTTTCCGATGGTTTTCGCCTTTGACGGCGACTCCACGATTACAAGATTTTTGAAAGCCATTATAAATATTCTCCTTAATTGTCCGCCCGGTCGGCGGAGCCTCCCGACGCCGTATAACTGCGCCCTTTATACCACAGGCACGAAGTGCCGTTGTGGTATAGCAGCTTAAACAAGGTTAATATCCGCCTGCGGATATTATACCACAGGCACGGCGGATATGCAACCGCGGGAAATATTTTCCCGTGCGGGCGTCGCCCGCGCCTGAGCGGCGGGAGGGCTCTGCCCGACCGAGCGGTACAAGGCAAGCTCGCCAGGTACGGGTGAGCCGCGTCCGCAGCCGCGTCCC
>JAITNK010000026.1 GCA_031290515.1 Oscillospiraceae bacterium | reverse complement strand
CCGCGAATCTGGGCGCGCATTTTTTCGGAGATTGCGAGACCCGCCGCGTCGTCCGCCGCGCTGTTGATACGGTAGCCGGACGAGAGCTTTGCGATGGACTTGGTCATATTGCTCTGGTTGATCGTGTAGTAGCGGTGCGCGTTAATCGCGGGTACGTTGTTCTGGATTCTCATTTTTTGTTACTTCCTTGTTTTGTATTTCCGGGGGAGTCCGTCCCCCGGTTTTGGGATATTTCATTACCCGGTATGTCCGCGCGGTTCGTTTCAGGTGTGCACCCCTAATCGGAACGCGCATTCGCGCCGGGGAAATGACAGAAGAAAGGTATGTATATATTCTTGACGCACCCTTTCGGGCTTCCCGGTTCGCAGTCCGCGGACTCCCCGGGCGTAGATTCCGGCGCGTCCCGCCGTAAGGTGTTATCCGCTTGGTTACGCCGAGAGGCGCGCGTCGCCGCGGATAAGCTCCCTGCCGTACCAGCGGCACTTGTAGTCGAGGTAACGGAGCAGCTCGCGGTTTTGCGATTCTCCGGCGCGGATAACGTCGTTCTCGCGGACGAGCCGCGTCGTGAGCTTCTGCGCCGCGTCGCGCCGCCGGTTCGCGTCGCGTTCGTACGCGCGCGCGAGTTTGAGCCGGGCTTTCTCGCGGTTTTTGCCGTCCTTTGACTTTCGGGACAGCCCGCGGGTCAGCCGCGCGATTTTCTTTGCGTCGGGCGAAAAGGCGAAGTCCTCCGCCGTGACGCTGCGTTCGGTCGCGGGAAGCGTCCGCGTCTCAACGTCGGTGCAGCAGACCGATACGAAGTATTTGCCGCCGGGACTCTGCGACACCGTCGCGGAGACGATGCGCCCCTCAATCCGCTTGGACACCCGGCACCTGATTTCGCCGAGCTTCGGCAATTTGACGAAGTCTTCGCCGACCGCGACGTTCTCTTTGCCGGGAACCCTGCGGCTCGTGAAGCTCTTGCGCGGGTCGCGCTTGCGCTTGAAATTCGGGTACCCGGACTGCCTGAAAAACGTGCGGAACGCGTTGTCGAGGTCGCGCAGAGCCGACTGGAGCGTCGTGCAGTCCGCCGCGCGCAGCCACGGCAGTTCGCGCTTGAGCTTGGTGAGGTCCGCGGAACACGCGTAGTAGTCGAGGTTGCCGCCGCCGTCGCGGTACGCCTCTGTGCGCTTAGCGAGGTAGCGGTTGTAGACGAACCGGCACGCGTCGAACGCGCTCCGAATCCGCCGTTCCTGCGCCGCCGTGGGGTACAGCCGGAACCGGTAGCTTTTCTCCATACTAAAGCTCCGCCGCGGTCTCGGTTTCGCCGTCCGCCTCGGCGTTTTCGCGCTCGTATACGGACTGCCGCTTAACGGATATGTCTTTCGGAGCCTCGATTCCGATTTTGGAGACGCTGCTCCCGCCGATGATTTTGACCTTGATGTTGCCGCCTATCATTATGTAGTCGCCTTCCCTGACGCTGAGCAGCAGCATTGCGATACCTCCCTGTACGGCGTTGTTTTGTCTTTACCACGGAATTGTTATTCCGTGGTATCCGGGAAACGATATTCCGGTACATATGCGGCGCGAAGCCGCAGATATTCCGCTCTGTTACATTTTATCGTCATAAATACGCAGGACTTTAACGCCGGAGAAGAAAAAATTTTCCCGGCTTGCTTTTCCGCGCTCATTTTTGCGCGCCCGTGAACTCCGGCGCGCTTTTTTTGCGCCTTTCCGCACCTGCGCGGCACGGTATTACCACGGAATAACAATTCCGTGGTATTTTTAGTTGCGCTACAGAATCAGCCGCAGGGAATCGAGCTGCCGCCGCAACTCCGCGCCGGACGACGCGGTGTAAATTCTCGTCGTGTTCACGTCGCTGTGACCCATAACGTCGGCGAGCGCGGCGAGATTCGGGATTTTCGCGTAGAATATCCTGGCGAACAGATGCCGCAGGTTATGCGGAAACACTTTCGCCGCCGCGACTCCGGCGAGTCTGCCGAGCCGCTTCATTCCGCGCCAGACCGCGAAACGGTCTATCGGCTTGCCGCTCCGCGTGACAAACACGGAACCGCTTGCGATTCCGCGCCGTTTGGCGTATCCGAGCAGCAGTTTGCACAGTTTCGGCTGCAAAAACAGTTCGCGGATTTTGCCTTTGAGCCGAATTTCCGTTCTGCCGCCGCGCGCCGCCTCTACGGTGACGAAGCGCAGCTCGCCGACGCGGATTCCCGTCGCGAACATCGTCCGCAGCGCGAGCGACAGACGCGCGTCGCCGCCGCGCTCCGTCACGGCTACGAGCCGCTCAAACTCTCCGCGGTTCAGTTCGCGCTCCGGAGGCGAAAACAGCCGCCGCTGTACTTTAAGCGGCGATACCCTCAAGTCCGCGCGTCCCAGATACACGAGCAGACTGTTCACCGCCGCAATCATTCCGTTCGCGCCCGCCGCCGTATAGCGTTCCGCAACGCGCGCCTTGTACGCGATTACCGCGTCTTTCGTAAGCTCCGCCCCGCACAGCTCCGACGAGAACCGCCGCGCGTACCGCAGATATTTCTCAACCGTCGCCGCGCTCTTCTCCCCGCGCCGCAGCTCCGCCGAGAACCCCGCACGCGTCCCTGCCGTGATTGTCATTCGCTTCATAAATGTTATCCCTCCCGTTCGCTTTCCGGGATAGTTTAACATCTTTCGGGCGTGTATTTAAGAAGGACAATCAACGATTGACAAGAGCATACAGGAAAAACCGAGAAACTAACGGCAACGCCGGAAGTCGCGGAAAATGCCGCGCGGCAATCCGACGCTCGGTTAATGCAAACGCCCCCGCCGGAAGTAAGCGCGGACGCCGTCGCGGAAACAGTTGCGGAGGGGACGTCAAGCGCGCCGGAAAAAACAGATGGGTCGGCGTTAATTGAACCGCGCGCGCAAGTCCCCGCCGTTTAACTTGACAGACCGGAGAAATTCGGGTATGCTGTCCCCGAAGTAAATGACCTGAAGGAGCCGTAAAATGCCTGACGCAACACCCGCAACGCTCGCCCTGCGCGTTCCCGCTCCGGACGATTGGCGGTACCGGCAAAAACTCTGCCTCGACCGGGACACAATGACGCACAACGCGCCTCACGGCGACAACGTCGTTGACGGCACCGTGTACCTGTCGGAGGAGTATCTGCGCGACTGGTTTACGCGTTTCCCGGCTTCCGGCGGCTATTACGCGTATGTGACGCTTGACGGACAGCCGATAGGCGAGGTTTCCGTTTCCCCGAAGCTCGGAAATCAGGTTTCCGTAACGATAGAAGCGCGGCACCGCGGCAACGGTTACGGCAAGGCGGCTCTGCGTCTCGTCTGCGATAAGGCGTTCCGCGAACTCGGGTACGCGTACCTCACCGACACGTTCGAGCCGGAGCGGACCGCCGCCGAGCGCGCGTTCGCGGACGTCGGGTTCGAGCGCGTCGATAACGAATATGTGCGCCTGTTCCGCGAAAGATATTTCGCGCTGTCTGCGGGGTAACGCAGCCGAACCGCGCGCATATCATATTATTACGGTAAGCAGGTGGTTCGCCTGCCGAATCTCTCAATATTTTGAGGAACCGAATCAGAAAGGAAGTTAATATATAATGTCAATGCCAAAAATCGAAATCGGCGACATTGACCGCGACCAGGCACTCTCTCATATACTCGCCTCGATCGCGCTCGAGGAAGCGGCGCTTTCGCACATCATAAATGCCGAAGGGGAGAAACTGCAAGCCGCAATCGCGGCTCCCGGCGTCACCATATCGGAGCTTATAGAAGTCAACTCCTCGGTGCGCGAGCTGCTGGGCGACGCCGCGTCGATTGAGGAGAGCCTGAAAGAAAAGCTTGCCGCCGCGGTAAGCGGCTCCGGGATTCCCGGACCTGCCGGTCCCGCGGGTCCGGCGGGACCGGCAGGTCCTGCGGGCGCAGCGGGACCAGAGGGTCCTGCGGGTCCCACAGGCGCGCCGGGTCCGACAGGTCCTGTGGGTTCCACGGGTGCGGCGGGCGCAGCGGGTCCGGCGGGTCCGGCGGGTGCAACTGGTCCGGCAGGTCCTGTGGGTCTCACAGGCGCGCCGGGTCCGACAGGTCCTGCGGGTCCGGCGGGCGCGACCGGCGCAACGGGCGCGACGGGTCCGATAGGTCCTGCGGGTCAAGACGGAACTCCGGGTTCGGAGGGACTTCCGGGTAAAGAAGGTCCCGCGGGACCCGCGGGTCCGAGCGGAATCACCGAATTCGCTTCGCTGATGAACGACCAGCCGGGTCAGATACTCCAGGGGACGATTATAAAGTTCAGCAGACCCGCTGTCTTGGAGGGGATGACGGTGGACGCCGCCGGAGAGACGCTGACCCTGGGCACCGCGCCCTATCACCGCATCCACTTCGGAGTGAACCTGGAGACCTTCGCTATGAATTCAAGGATTGAAATGATTCAGGACGGCGTCGGCACGGGCATCTATGTCCCGATCTGCGGCGAAGGCATAAACTCGATTGACTGGATAGCGAAATACCCGCCGCACGCAACTATCCAGTTCAAGGTGGACGTTGGGGGAATCACGCTGGGATCGCCCGGCGGCTGTAACGCCTTTTTGACGGTCGAGGGATACAACACCTAAACCCGCACCGTTAAGCCAAGCGCAAATTATGCCGCGCCCCGGCATCTCAAGCGCAGCCGGGGCGCGGCTTCTTAAAGGAGGTATCCCGAAAAATGGCGAAAAAAAGCTTCGGCTGCCGACGCGCGTATCCCAAAAGCCGCAACGACGACTGGCCTATGCACATATACAGACCTGCCGTGCGCCCGGAGGACATAGTTTGCCGCGCGAAAAATTGCTGCGATTCCAAAACAAACGTTCGCAACGGCTGCGCGAATGTAATCGCCAGTATCGCTCTCGCCGAGGCGTCGGTTGCGCACATTTTGAACGCCGAGGGTGAGAAAATCCAAAAGACTCTCGAGCTTGCGTCCGAACCGGGCGAGGTTATCGCGGTCAACCGCTCCGTGAGCGAGACTGTCCGTCACATAGCCCGCCTCGAACAAATTCTGTGCGAAAAACTCGCGCTCGCGAAAGAAACCCTCGAACAGTCGCATTGCGCGGACTAAACCGCCGCGTCCTGTCCGCACTCCCGCTTCCGTCCGCTGCCGCCGCTTGCGCAGGCGGATTATATTGACTTCGGCGAACGTCTTGTTCGGCACTTCGGCGTCCTCCGTATGTGTTTTGATTTTGCTCTCCGTCGGCTCACTTACTCAAAAATACACCTGCCGCCGCTGACGGACGCGGTCGCTCCCCCGCGTCCTAAAAGCTCAGCTCGGTGCGGCGGATAAGGTCGTTCTGACCGTCTGGGTGAAGCTCTGTGAAGTAGGCGGAGAATCCGGCGACGCGCACGACGAGGTCGCGGTACCTGTCCGGGTTCTTCTGCGCGTCACGGAGCGTTTCGGCGGAGACGACGTTGATTTGCAGTTCCATACCGCCGAGGTCGAAGTACGTCTGCATTAACTGCGTCATTTTCGCGGTACCCCCGGAGCCGGAGAGCGCGTTCGGGTGAAATTTGAGATTCATAAGCGTGCCGTTCGGGAACTCCGACTGCGGCACGGCGGCGACGGACGCAATGACCTGCGTCGGACCGTTTTTGTCGTATCCCTGCGGCGCGGCGATTCCGTCGGCGAGCGGTTCGCCCGCGCGTCTGCCGTCCGGCGTAGCCTTTGTGACATATCCGAAAACTACGTTTATTGTGACCGGGTACAGTCCGGCGGCGGTGCCCCCGCGCGGTCCCGAACAGCGGTGTACGCTCTCGGCGAAGCAGCGCGCGGCGAAAGCGGCGTATGCGTCGCACTCGGGGTAGCCGTTGCCGTAGTGGCGGCAGTCGTTGATAATGTACCCGCGCAGCGCGTCAAAGCCGACCCAGTTCGCCATAACCGCGTCGTACAGCTCGCGCGTCGTGCAGCGTTTTTCGACGAAGCAGAGCTGATTGATAATGTACAAACTGTCGGCGGCGTTGCCGAGACCGACGCCGGAGTTGCCGGTACTGTTGTACTTCGCGCCGCCGAACATAACGTCGCGTCCGGACTCGACGCAGCCGTCCACCGTCGCGGAGACAAGCGGCTGCGGGAGAATCTGCCGTGCGATGTACTCGAACGAGTTTATGTTCATATGGTGCCAGCGCACAAAGATGTCGAGCTGCGTCCGGAACGCCTCCATAACCTGTTCGATTGAGGTCATTTCGTAGAGGTACCCGGTCGCCGCGCCGACGCGTTTGTTCGGCGTTCCCGGCGGAGCTTCTGCAAACGCGGAAATCATCGGCACCGGAGTAAACCCGTCGTTAATCGCGAGCAGGAGCGCGTTCGCGAGATTCATATACGACTCGGTACCCGTTCCGCCGCAGGCGGGCCAGTCGTTTCCGGTGCCTGACAGCTCGACGCAGCCGACGCACGAACATTCGCGCGCGTCCTCGAGCGACAGTCCGCGCGCAACGAGTGCGGGAATAATCACGTCCTGATTCTCGAACGTCGGCACGCCGCCGCAGAGCTTCGTCGTGGCGATTGCCGCTTCCCAAAGCTCCGGCGGCGTGCCGCGGTGGACGAGCAGCGCCTGAGGGGGGTCGTGCAGCAGCAGTCTGCCGGACGATTGCAGCATCATATACGTCGCGGCGTTGGACGCGTCCGTACCGTCGCGCTTGACGCCGCCGAGCGTCATAAGCTGACCGGACGTGTAGCCGGGGTTCGACTGTGTCGCGCCGTAGCTCCACGGCTTGTTCATCTCCGCGACCTTGAGGTAGAACAAGTCCGTAAGCTCCTGCGCGTACTCTTCCGTAACCGCGCCGGACGCGAGGTCGCGCTCCAGATACTCGCCGAGGTACATATCGACGCGCCCGAACGACAGCCCGTGCATATTCGCGTCGAGACAGAGCGCGGTCTGATACATAAAAAGGCATTGCAGCGCATCGTGAAAATTACGCGCCGGCTTTTCGACCGTCCACGACAGGCACTCCGCCATAGCTTCAAGCTCGCGGCGGCGTCCGGGACGCTCCTCGCGCTCCGCAAGCTCTGACGCGAGCGCGGCGTACCGCTTCGTGAGCTTGATGATTCCGTCGCAGACTATCGAAACCGCGCGGTAAAAGTTATATTGGTCGATTGTGCCGCCCGGCAGCGCGGCGGCGATAAGCTCCGCTTTCTTCGCTTCGCACTCCGCCTTAATCGCCGCGAAGCCCTTGCGGATAGCCCTGTTGTACCCCGCGACGAAGTGCCCCACCGGAGCCGCCGCCTGTCCGAACTCCGCGAACTGCGACACGCCGTTACCGGCGAGCGCGCGGTACTCGTCGAGCAGCTGCGCGTCCGCCTTGCGGGACATACATTCGCCGAGCCAGTAGTCGATTGTTCCCAGCACATATTCGCGGTCTGATTCCGATATGACGTAAGGGTCGATGTCCCGCGTCATAATAAGCCCGCTTGAAAGCTCGTCGCGCAGCCAGTCCACCGAGTTTTCGGGGTACAGCGCGCAGGCGCGGAACTTCGACGACTGCGCGCCGGCGATGACCTCGCCCTCGTCGATTCGCACCGGGATATTCTCACAGATGTTTTTGAAATTCAGCGCACGCCGCAGCATTCCTTCAAGCTCCGGGTGCGACTTGTAGAATTCCGTGACGAGCCTGTACCTCGCGACGCAGATTTCCGGCTGCGTGTCCCGGTACCTCGCGCGCATTTTCGCGACTCTGTCCGAAACCGGTCTTAAAGTGTATGCCATATACCGTACCTCCGTAATATTGTGGTTTGTCCGAATCAGCCGTTCAATTTATGTCCGCACTTCCGGCAGAATTTGACCGGAACGTCGTGCGCCTCGCCGCAGTTCGGGCATATCAGCGTACCGACCGCGTCTTCTGCGGACGCGGTTCCGCCGCCCGGGACTTCGGTTTCCGGCGTCTGCGGCTCGCCGCGCTGCGTTACCGATGTCGGCGCGTCGGCGTCGAGCCACGAAACGTCCCGCTTTTTCCCGGCGAATTCGCCGCCGTTACGCTCTTTGGCGGACGGACGCTTGCGCGCGTCTTCCGGCTTTTTGACTTTCTCCGCCCTGCCCGCGAGCTTTCCGCTTTTCAGCAGACGCGCCGCGGCGAACGACGCGCCCGCGACGAGCAACGCCGCGCCGAATGCCGCGCCGCTCCGGACCGCGCGTCCGCGCAGTACGTCTTTCCTGCCGATTGCCTCAAAGGCTTCGTCGATAGACTTTGCGGCAAGGTCGAAGTATTCCTCTCCGCTCAGCAGATTTTTAAGCGACAGGTATTTCGCCAGCATAATTCCGAACACTACCGCGAGAATCGCGGACGCCGCGACCGAAACCGCGAATACCGTTTTTACCGTGAACAGCTTTTTGTCCGCCGCCGCACCGAAACGCTTCGTAATGACGAGTACGGCGACTAAGACCGCCGCGGAACCGGCTACCGAAACCGCGAGCGGTATGTACTTCAAAATCCGGCTGAACGCGGAGGTTTTCTCCGCGTCCGCCGACTTCGCGCGCGTTATGACGACGCTCTGCGACGTAATGTTGCCCGCCGCGTCCGACACGGAGATTCGGATAATATTCTCCCCGTCGGCAAGCGCGACGGCGCAGACGAACGCCCCGGTTTCGTCCGCCGTGACCGTCTGCTCTCCGACGCTGACTGTCGCGCCTGGTTCGGTTACTCCCGCGAGCGTGAACTCCGCCGCGTTCACGCGCAGAGCCGTCTTGTTCTCCGGCAGACGCAGCGTCGGCGGAACGCCGTCCACCGTCACCGTGTACTCCGCGCCGTAGCTTATATATTCGTCGCCGGGCGCGTAACAGCCGACGAGAATCACGTTGCGCTCCTCCGGCAGAAGCACGGAAAAGGTGCCCGCGCCGCTTAAATTCAGCCGCTCTTCCCTGCCGTTGACCGAAACGTATCCGGAGGAACCGCCCGTGAGGTTGTACTCGACGACTGCCTGCGCGCTGTTCGTAAGCTCGGGCGTCGTCACCCGAATCGGCTCGCCCGCGGGAACCGGAATCGTCTTCGTAAGCGTCGCGGAGGTTTTGCCGTTGTCCCTGTAGCTAAGCTCGACGCGCAGACTGCCGCCCGCCGCGTCGAACAGCGCGTGCGCGTCCGTGCCGGAGGTCTCGGCGAAGTACAGCGGCTCCTCCGCCGCGCCCTGAAACACGGCGACGATGTACTCGCCGTTCCGGACAGCCCACTCGCTCCAGTCGAGCGTCAGCCCGCCGTCGCGCACGTTTACCGCGGCGCGGACGTTCGCCACCGCCGCCGGCGCGGAACCGGTACTCACCGCAAACGTCTGATCCGACACCTTCGAGTCGTAAACCTCCTCGACGCCGTTTTGCATAGAAACGTCGAGCCGCAGTCTGTACTGCGAGTAATCGGAAAGACCGCCGACGTAAACGTTCCGCTGAACCGGATTGCCGGAGTCGTAGTCCCGCCACGAGTCAAGCTCGCGCTCGCCGATAGCCGCTCCGGAAGCGTCGGTTATAACGGCGAACAGCTTGAAATCGAGGTACCCGCCGCCGTCCGACGAGACGGTGTAAGTATAGTCGAGATACGAACCGTTCACCTCGCCGACCGTAAGCCCGCCGATCGTAACCGGCTCGGTGTAGCTCGCGTAGACTACCTCGAACACCGTGTTCTCGCCCTTGTCGTACGTTATCAGCCACGTTCCGGGCGCGGCTTTGTCGAGATAGTACACGACGTAGCCCTCTCCGCGCTCCGCGCGGAGCGAACCGCCCCGAATCACCGTGCCGTTCGGAGCCGTGAACGATACCGCCGGTTCCGCGGCGTCGTATACGACCGATACGGTCATATTGTATTCGCGGTCTATCGTGAAAAGCTCTTTCGTCTCCTCCGCGGCGGCGGCGTAAGCCGGAAGCGAGAGCGCGGCGGCGAGTACAAGCAAAGCCGCGAGCGTCTTTTTAATTATACTTCTCATCTGCCTCACCTACAGCTTTCCCGATACGTTTTTCGGCCAGGTTACGTCTATGCTCTTCGGTATCGTGCGGATTATGAACGCGTACTGACCGCCCGGCGTCTGCCTGAAGCCGATCCCGATTTCGCCGTGCAGACTCTTTTCAACCGCTATAATCCAGAGCTGAAGCCGCGCGTCTATAACGCCTTTCAGCTGCAGTCCGAAGAACGCGTTCAGCAGATCAAGCTCGCCGGTACCCTGAACCGTAACCGAGCTTGAACCGATATGCAGGCTCGGTCCCGCGGTAATCGCGATTCGCAGTCCCGCGGCGGCGGCGTCGTTCATACCGAGCAGCTGCGACGTGTAGTTCAGTCTCCCGGCTTCGATTTCGCACCCGCCTACGTCGATTGCTTCAAGAAACCTGAAACCGCCGGTCGCCTTGAAATACGCGTCTCCGAGCGTGAACTCAAAGTTGAGGTCGTCGATTTTGAGTATCGATACGTCGCCGATCCATTCCTCAAGCCCTTTCATATTGCCGCCGAGCGCGGACAGCTTCGCTCCCGAAACGTCGCACCCGCCGGTCAGTGTCCAGAACGCAATGCTTTTCGACGTATCGATGTTCTTAACTCCGAGGCTGAAGTCGCTGAACGTAACCGGTACGCCGGAGACCAAGACGGTCTTGTCGTCGTCATAGAACAGTATGACTTCGGACGGTACGATTCCGTTTGAAATCCCCTCGCCGCCCCAGCCGACCTGAAGCGCGACTTCCCCGAAGAACTCTACGTCAACGCCGAACTTGAAGCTGTAGCGGTTCGCGCGCGTGTCGATATGCACTTCCGCGTCCGCCGGCGCGACGCGGAGCCGCAGATTGCCGAGCGACGCTGGCGAGTATGCGCTTGACTGCATCGCGCTTTTCTTCGTTTCAAGGTCAAACGTCCAGTCTATCGCCGCGGCTGAAATCGAAACCGCAGCGTTCGCCTTGAACGAAAACAGGTCGAGCTTGTTTTGCAGAATCTGCTCCGCGAACGGCATAGACGCGGTGAAGCTGTCCGCCTCGAGCGCGAGCCGGTTCGGGTACAGCGAAAGCCGACCCGAACCGAACGCGAACAGTCCGCCGACGCGAATCCCGGATGTCGGGAACGCCTCGACCCTGACCGCGCCGTTCGCGCTCTCGTAAACCGCGTCGTTCGCGAGAGCTACCACGCCGAGCGGCGGCAGGTACAGCTTCTGCCCCGTCCCGGCGAGCGTCGCCGCGATTCCGGTACTGCCCGGCGAGTTATACGCGACCTGCGAACCGTAAAGATCCGTCAGGTACGCGACGCTGCCGTCAAGGTCCCCCGAGAGTCTCACCGCGTCGTTGAAATCGAGCCAGCCGTTCATACGCACGAAGCCCGACAGCACGGTTTCGCCGTAATCCTCGTTCTTTATGTACGACGTGAACCTGTACTGCCCGAACTCGGTTACGATTTCTCCGCCCTGAACGAATACGCTGAACCCTTTGCGCAGCAACGCGAATTTTCCGTTAATCTTAACGTCCGCGTCGTAAATATCGACTGCGATTCCGGCGGGTATCGTCACCGAAACCGAGCCGGAATCAACGATTGACGCCCCGAGGTTGTACTCCATTCCAGTCACCGTGCCGCGGAGCGTGACGGAAGCCGTGTCTCCGCTCTCAAAACCCGCGCCGCGAAGCAGTACGGTCTGCGTTTTGCCGTTTTTGAACAGCAGCCGCGGCTCGAACCCGAAGACGGCTTTTCCCTGCAAATACACGGGCGACTCTTCAGGCTCCACGTCCGGGTCGGCGATAGAGTTTCCGCCGCCGCCGAGATAATACGCCGCTTTGTCGTAGTCGAGTCCGGACGCGCCGAGCTGCACGATAAGTTCGCGCGAGTAGCTGAGCGTGTCGGTCGCTTTGAACGTAATCAGGTACTGGTTCAGAATCTGCGCGCGCAGCCCCTCGAAAAATTCGCTGAGCTGATTGACGCTCGACGTACTGTCCGACTCGTTTGCGTTCAGGTAAAATCCTCCCGTGACCGAGGCAAGCTCATTGAGATAAATTATATCCGCGTCGCTTCCGAAACCGATTGAGTATACGGTTATGCCCCTGTCCCGGCAAGGCGCGCCGATGTTGCGCTCTATCGCCTCGAACGACGCGGGGTAGTTGTCCTGCCCGTCCGACATAAGGATTATGCTGTTGATTTCGCCCGGACGAACCTCAAACCGCTCAATCGACTCGATGAGCGCGCCGTACATATTCGTTCCGCCGCCGGCGTAGAGCGAGTCCGCCGCCGCCTCAAGGTCGGAAACGGACGTGCCGAACGGCCATTCGCCGGACACGCCGTCGTCAAACGCGATAATTGAAATGTTCTCGATGTCCTCCTTGCCGGAGACGAACAGCGCGACGGCTTCGCGCAGCCGCTTGATTTTATCGCCGTCCATACTGCCCGAAACGTCCACGCACAGCAGGATATTCGCCGAGCCGTAGTTGACCTTTTCAATCTCAAAGTCTGTGATTTGCAGTCCGCAATCGGTGATTTGAAGCTCCGCGGCAAGCGCGCCGGCGTCCGTGAACTTCGTGTCGCGGAAGTTCACCGTCGCGCGGATTTCGCCGCGGCTGCCGAAGTCCGTTGTGTCTACGTTTACGATTTTGACGGACATACGCTTCTGGCTGACGTAAGTCTCGAGCTGTTCTTTCATATTTCCGGCGAGCGACCCGCTGTCAACCCCCTGCGCCACCGACGCGGGCAGTTTCACCGTCATATTATTTGACAGCACGGCTTCGGCGTACTTCGCAGCGTCGCGCAGCCGCTCCGGCGAATCCTTGTCGGAAATGATACCGGCAAGCTGATACATCGGCGCGGTAAACGAGCTGTCCTCGCAGTCGCCGACCGTGTCGAGCGAGCGGTCGAGGAACTCGCCGACGCGCACGTCGTTGCCGAGCGCGTGTTCGATTTTCGCCGCCTGAAGCCAAACTTTCGACGCGTCAAGCGCGTTATCGGACTCCGCGTAGCCGAGCAGTTTTTCTTCGATTCTGCCGAGCGCGGGGTTCTCGGCTACCGTGCCGAGCGCGTCAAGCAGCGACCTTGCGGACTTGCGCTCCTCGCGCGGCTTCGTCTGGTAATCTTCGGTGTAAATATCCGACAGGCGGTTGTACACCGTCTCGTATTTTTCGCGGTTCGCGCTTCCGAACTCGCCCTGAAAGTCGCCGTTTTTCACGAGTCCGTTCAGGTAAAGCTCGGAGACGATCAGAAGCTCGTTATAGTCGGAGTTTTCGTCCGACGACTGCGCGATTTTCTTGTAATTTTCGGTCAGCAGCTGATACTTCAGCCGCGCGAGACGGAGCTGCGGCGAGGCGGCTCCCTCCGGCGTTTCCGAGAGAAAGCTGTCGAGCTTTTTAAGTTCTTTCGACGTTTCCGAAGTGTCGTCAAGCTCGCCTTTCAGGAACGCCGAGTGCGCGCGTCCGGCTCCCACGATGAAGCCCGCCGCCTTTTGCAGTTTTTTGTCCGGGTCCTCGCCTATCGCGTCCTCTATGACCTCCGCGAAGCTCTCCTTGGCCGCTTTGACGGCTTCGCCGCGCCGCGCCGCGGCGTCCGCCGCATTCTCCGGCGAAGCCGCGCCGTAGTACTCGAGGTCGAGCGCGGCAAGCCCGGTCACGGTTTCAAGCTCTCCCGACGACTTCGGAAAGTCGGCTCCGGTCTTAAGGTACAACGCTTTCGCCGCCGCCGTGTCCCCGCCGGACGCGCTTATCCGCGCCGCGGCGAGCGCGTACTCCGGTCTGTACATCGTGTCGCGGCGCAGCTCTCCGAGCATTTCGAGGGCGAGCGCGTCGTCCCCGGCGTCCGCAACGGCGTACACCAGCCCGAGTTCGTCGAGACTGCCCGCCGCGTTCGCTTTAAGCGTCCCGAGCGACGGGAAAAATACCGCCGCCGCAATGACGAGCGCGGCTCCGCCGAGCGCGATAAACCGCAGTTTCCCGCGCTTCGCGACCAGAGCCGCGACTGCGCAGAATAATACAAGCGGCGCAAGTCCCGCCGCTATCTGAATCCCCGCGTTACCCATCCCTTTTCGTACCTCTCTTTTTGCGGTTTACAGCCGGTTACGGCGAAATTTTATGGTCACAGTATAGCACATCGTTTTTGATGTTGCAAGCGCAACATAGCGTATTTTGCTCATACGCGTAACGCCGCGGCGGTTTTCGGCATAAACTGCGAGGCGGCGTAAGCCGCGCAAATTCCGTGGGGCGCGCCTGCCGCGCCCCCGACGACAGGAGAAACGCGATATGGGCGCACTTGTTTATCTCATCTCAAGCCCCCTTTTCTGGGGGCTGTTCATTCTCGCGGCCGTTTTCGGCGCGGGCGTGACGAAGTTTCTGCACGGCAGACCGAAAAAGCCTGTGATTCCGAAGCCGCGTCCGCAGCCGCCCGCGCTTAAACCCGCGGAACCCGAGCCTCCGCCCGCGGTCAAGCCCGACTGCCCGCCGGACTATCCGAACGCGCCGCAGTCCCCCGGAAACAAGCCGAGCTACGACAACCCGGTTTACGGCAAGCCCGACAACGGCTCCGGCAAGCCCGGTTACGGCGGAGAGCCGCCTGAGACGTACGCTCTCATAAACCAGGGGAGCCGCATACCGTTCTCCCCCGCGCCGGTGTACAAGGCGAACGGCAACGGCGCGAAAGCTCCCGAGCTTCGTGTACGCAAGTTCACGGACTGACGCGGCGGGACCGCGTTACGGCGCGCCGGCGGACGAATCCGGCATCCCGCTCAGCGACGGCGCAAACGAAATAATGCGTCTGATAGCCGGTTTCGGATACGGCTACGACGCGGCGCAGAACGTTTTCTACACGCGCGTGGACGCGTGGCAGCGGCGGTACGGCTACTGCTCGCTGTACGACGAGGGAACGGCTCTCTCCGGTATGATTATCGACTGCGAGCCGGTATACTTCATCTACAACGACAGGGTTTATCTCGTCGAGCTGTGGAAAGGTCAGTACGACCTGACCACCGGCTGCGAGGTCGGCATCTACCGCGACTCCGGGTACAACCTGCTCGGAACGCGCTGGTTTGAGAGCGTCCCGGACGGCGAGCTGCTCGATATGGCGGCGAGCCTCTACCGGAACGGCGAACTGCTGTTCACGCGGCGCGGGCGTCACTGGTGGCTCACGGGCTTCAAGCTCGCCGAGTTCTCCGAGCCGCGGGACCTTGAGCTTGTGACGACGCTCCGGTTCCCGGACCCGGCGATGTGCAGGGCGTTCACCGACGCGGCGCGCGAAGCCGGTTACACCGAAGAAGAAGCGTACGCGTACGGCGACACATCGGTCGTATACTTCACGAAGCCGAAACTCCGCCAGCCGGTCACGCGGACAAAGCTGATCTCAACGCCGACGCAGCTCAAAAACAAGCTGATGTGCGAAGCGTTCAACGCGTTCGCCGGCGGCGAAAACCGCAGCGTGTACGAAATCCTCGCGGACGCAAAGGAGAACTATCCCGAGGTCTACGACGAAGCGATAAAGCTCGGGCGCAGTATGGAGAAGTATACGAGCCGGCTCGGCGACCTTCCGGGCGTCGAGGGGCTTCTCACCCCGGCGTAGAGCAAACGCCGTCCCGAAGGACGGCGTTACATATTGATTAGCCGCTCGGTCGGGCGAATCCCACCCGATATTCGCGGTTCGGCAAGACGCCGGACGTGACACGCCTGTGCCGCAATGCCCGCCGCAAACTGCGGTGCGGACGCGCAGCTTCTCAATTACCGGCTGCTAATTTTCTCCGCTCTCGCTTTTCTTCCCGCGGGACATAAGTTCGCGTATCGCCTGACGCGGATTTTTGTGTTCGTACAGTACCCGATACGCTTCGGCGCAAATCGGCATATCGACCGAACGGCGTTCCGCGAGCAGCCGCGCGGCGTTCGCGGCAAAATAGCCCTCGACCACCGCGCCGACCTTTTCCATCGCCGCTTCAGCCGTGTATCCCTCGCCGATATAGACTCCCGCGCGGCGGTTCCGCGAGTGCCGCGACGTGCAGGTTACTATCAGGTCGCCGAGTCCCGCGAGTCCGGACACGGTTTCGCTCCGCCCGCCGAGAGCTTTCACGAGCTTTGTGATTTCCCACAGTCCGCGCGTGGCGAGCGTCGCAATAGTGTTGTCGCCGAAGCCGAGTCCGTCGCAAACCCCGGCGCACAGCGCGATTACGTTTTTGAGCGCGGCACAGATTTCGACTCCGACCACATCGTCCGTCGTGTAGACGCGGAAATTCTCCGAAAACAGCGCGTCCTGCGTAAGCTCCGCCGCCGCCGCGTCTTTCGACGCCGCAACGCAGGCGGTCGGCACCTTGCGCTCGACCTCCTCCGCGTGAGTCGGTCCCGACAGCGCAACGAACCGCACCGAGCCGCCGAATATATCCTCCGCGACCTCGGAAAAGCGCGCGCCGGTCGCCGCGTCAATGCCTTTCGACGCGCAGACGACGACCGCGCCGTCCCGCGCGCAGCCGCGCAGACGCGTCATATAATCGCGCACAGAGTACGACGCCGGCGCGATTATTATAAGCTCCGCCGGGCTTGCTGCCTCGATTTCGCCGGTGATTCGGATTCCGTCCGGAATAATCACGCCGGGAAGCCGCGGGTTTTCGCGCGTTTTCGTAAGCTCCGCGCAAAGCTCCGGCTTCGCCCAGAGCGCGACGGAGTGTCCATTTTCAAAGAGCTTGTCCGCGAGGGCTATGCCCCAGCTGCCCGCGCCGAGAACCGCGGTGTTCATCGCTGCTTTTCCCCCCGTTTTACACCGGATTTTCCGCGCGTTTTGCCGCGCAGCCCGAGCGACAGTTTGTGCTCCGCGCCGTGTACGAGCCGGTTAATGTTCGCGGAGTGCCGCGCTATGAGTATGCCGCACGAAACCGCCGCGACTATCCAGTCAACCGGTCTGCCGATGCGGAACAGCAGCAGTCCCGCCGGGTACCCGAGACAGCCGATAACCGCGCCGAGCGAGACGTACCTCGTCGCCGCGACGATTACGAGAAAAGTACCCCAGCCGATAACCGAGCAGTGCCAGTCGATTGTAAACAGCAGCACTCCGAGCGCGAGAACCGCTTTACCGCCCTTGAACTTGTAAAACAGCGGAAAACAGTGCCCGAGTACGACTCCGATTCCAGCCGTTGTGCGCCCGGTAAGCCCCGACCACCCGAATTTCGCCGCGAGCCACCAGCCTATAAACACGGGTCCCGCCGTTTTCGCAACGTCGATTATGACGACGAGCAGGACTCCCGCCTTGCCGAACACCCGGTAGAAGTTCGTAAGTCCCGGGTTGCCGCTGCCGTATTCGCGGATGTCGCGCCGGTACAGATATTTTGACGTGATGAGCGCGCCGTTAACGCCGCCGATAATGTAAGCCTCGACGACTATAAGCGCGTAGGTAAGATATTCATTCATAGCAGCATTTGCTCCCCCTTTCCGCGCAAACCATACTCTGCTTTTGCGGCTTTTCCCGAAAAAGCGCGTATCCGACGCGTCCCGCTATCAGGTTCGTACGCCGCGCGCGGCTCCGCAATTCTTCATAATCGCCGCCCGTATGCCTACTCGTCGCCGCGCTCGCGGACGATTATCCGCACCGGAGTACCCTCGAGTCCGAACGTCTCGCGGATTCTGTTTTCGAGATAGCGTTTGTACGAGAAGTGAAACAGCTCCGTGTCGTTGCAGAACATTACAAAAGTCGGCGGGCGAACCGAGGTCTGCGTGATATAGTATATTTTAAGTCTGCGCCCTTTATCCGTCGGCGGCTGAACCCGCGCGACCGCGTCCGCGAGAATTTCGTTCAGCATTCCGGTCGTGATTCGCGTCGCGGACTGGTTATCGACGTAGTTGATAAGCTCAAAAAGCCGGTCTACCCGCGAACCGGTTTTCGCGGAGATGAACGCAACCGGCGCGTACGTCATATACGGCAGGTCGCGCAGGACTTCCTGACGCATTTTCTCCATTGTGCCGGTCTCTTTTTCGACGAGGTCCCACTTGTTGACGACGATTACCGAAGCCTTGCCCGCCTCGTGAGCGAGTCCCGCGACCTTGGTGTCCTGCTCCGTAACCCCGGCGGTCGCGTCAATCATAATCAGGCAGACGGCGCAACGCTCGATTGCCGCCTCCGCGCGCATAACGCTGTAAGCCTCGATTGCGGTGTCCACGCGCGAGCGGCGGCGGATTCCCGCCGTGTCGATAAACAGATACTTTCCGTATCCGTTTTCAAATTCCGCGTCGATTGCGTCCCGCGTCGTACCCATTACCTCCGACACGATGACGCGCTCCTCGCCGAGAATGTTGTTGAGCAGCGACGATTTCCCGGCGTTCGGTTTGCCGATAATCGCGACCGGTATGCGGTCGCCCTCTTCCCCGCCGTCCCGGTTGTCCGGGAAATGCTTTATGCAGAAGTCGAGCAGGTCGTCGGTGCCGTGACCGTGAACCGCGGAAACGGCAACCGGGTCGCCGAGTCCGAGCGAATAAAACTCGTAAATCCCCGGGTCGTCCGGTCCTATCGAGTCCATTTTGTTGACCGCTACGCAGACCGGCTTTCCGGAACGCTTCAGCATAGCCGCGACTTCGCCGTCCGCCGCGGTGACTCCGGTCGTAATATCGCAGACAAGCACAATAACGTCCGCCGTTTCGATTGCGATAACCGCCTGTTCGCGCATAAAAAGCAGAATCTCATTATCGGTTTTCGGCTCGATTCCGCCGGTGTCAACAATCGCGAAGTCGCGTCCCGCCCAGTCGGACGAACCGTAAAGTCTGTCGCGCGTAACGCCCGGCGTGTCTTCGACAATCGCGCTGCGCCTGCCGGTTATTCGGTTGAATAGCATAGATTTCCCGACGTTCGGTCGTCCCACGATTGCGATAAGCGGTTTCATTCAGTACCTTTCGGCGTTTAGTTTGCGGCTTCAGTGTCCGAGCATCGCGCGGAGCAAGTCCGCGCCGTCGTTTTCGACTACGCGCACGGCGACGCCGAACTCGCGCTCAACGTCCTCCGCGGTAACGTCGTCGAGAAACATCGTCCCGCCGTGCCGCAGCATATTGCGCGGTATCAGCAGACGCTCCCCGACCGGGAGATTTTCACGCAGCGTCCGTATAACGTCCGACCCGGTGACGAGACCCGCCACGTCCACGGTCTCGCCGAAGAAGCGGTTGACCGCGCCGAGTACCCTGCCCTTTATTGTACCATACTTTCCGGAGCTTTGCGCGTCCGATAACAATTCGTTCACGAATTTTTCCGCCGCAAGCCCCGTAACCGCCGTAAAACCCGCTCCGGTGCTTCGCAGCGTCTCCGATTCGAGCGCGTCCCCGAACTCCGTTATCAGCGAGCGCAGCATTCCCACGCCGTTTTCAAGCTGCGGATAGTCCTCGTACGCCGCGTCCTGCGGAATACCGAGTCCCGCTTTGAGATACAGCTCGTCGGCGACGAAAAAAATCCGCGAGCCGTATTCGGTCAGACACTTTTGCGCGAACGCTTCCGTCCGCTCGACCTCCGCGCGCGCCGATTCGCGGTCGTACGGCTCGAGCTTCGCGAGTCCGCCGCGGTACTTCGTAAGCCCGGCGGGTACGACCGAAACGCTCGCGACCGCGGGATAAAGCTCCGCAAGCCCGCGCATTGTACGGTCAAGCTCCGCGCCGTCATTCACGCCGCGGCACAGCACGATTTGACAGTTCAGCGTAATCCCCGCCGCCGCGAGACGGCGTATAACGTCAACTCCGCCGGCTCCTCCGGGGTTTCCGAGCATATACGCCCGCAGTTCCGGGTTCATCGTATGCACCGAGACGTTCAGCGGGGACACGCGGAGCGCGATTACGCGCCCGATTTCGCGTTCCGACATATTCGTCAGCGTAATGTAATTCCCTTGCAGGAACGACAGCCGCGCGTCGTCGTCCTTGTAGTACAGCGTGCTTCGCATTCCGCGCGGAAGCTGGTCGATAAAGCAGAAAATGCACCGGTTTGCGCAGGAACGCTCGCCGTTCATCAGATAGGTCTCAAACGTCAGCCCGAGTTCGCTTCCGTCGCGTTTGCGGACGCGCTTGAACACGATTTTCCCGCCGCGCCTGAGTTCGAGCAGAAGCCGCGCGTCGTAGGCGTAGTAGCGGTAATCAAGCACGTCCTCGATTATATGTCCGTTTATGCGGACGAGCGAGTCTCCGGCGCGCACGTCCGCCGCCGCAGCGGGGGAACCCGCCGCGGCGTCCGTTATTACGCTTCCGTAAAAATCCGCCACTCCGCTCACCGCCGCCCTCGTCAAGCAAAAATGCGGGAATCCCCGCATTTTTTCGTAAGACGCGCCGCGCTATCAGTCTACCGAGATAACGTCGCGTCCGTTATATGTGCCGCAGGCGCGGCAGGCTCTGTGCGGGAGCTTGAACTCGCCGCATTTCGGGCATTTGACAACGCCCGGAACCGCGAGCTTCCAGTGGGAGCTGCGCCGCTTGTCGCGGCGGGCCTTCGACGTTTTACTTTTCGGGACAGCCATTTTTTATACCTCCTTGTCAGACGCTCGGCAGGGCAAAGCCCTGCCTGCGATTGTATTATCCGCCGGTGTATTATCCGCTCGCAAGCTCGCACGCGTACGCGACTGCGGTCACGGTGCCGCTCGCCGGACAGCTATTCGTCAGACCAGCCGAGCAGCGCGGCGAAACGCGGGTCGGCTTCGCCGGCGCAACCGCATTCGCCCTCGTTCAGGTCTTTTCCGCACTTTACGCACAGCCCGGCGCAGTCCTCGCGGCATACCGGACTTTGCGGCGAATCGAGTATAAGCTCCGTAACTATAAGCTCGTTCGCGTCGATTTTCGCGTCGGAAACGCAGTACAGCTCGGAATCCTCTTCCGCTTCCGGACTCTCGGACAGAGACGCGGTAATGTCCCGCTCTATGACGAAGCCGAATTCCTTCAGGCACCGCGAACAGGTCGCGGTAACGACTGCGTCAATATGCGCCGCGAGCGAGAGCGTCCCCGCGCTGTTGCGGATTTTGCCCGTAACTTTCGGAGTGCCGCGCACCCCGGAGTACATTCCGCCGAGAAATGCGGTCAGGTCGGGCGTGAACCCGAAGCTCTGCGTCATTCCGGGAACGCCGATGACCTCGCGCAGGTCTATTTGTTCGCCCGGTCCGGCAAAACCGTCACGCCGCTTACCCGGAGACGGCTTTGCCGTCTCTCCGGCAGCCGTTAGGGGTTTCAAACTACCGCTTGGAGAACTGCGGAGCGCGGCGGGCTGCCTTGAGTCCGTACTTCTTGCGCTCTTTCATTCTGGGGTCGCGCGTCAGGAATCCCGCGGCTTTCAGCGCGGCGCGGTAGTCTCCGTCCGCGAGGAGCAGCGCGCGGGCTACGCCGTGGCGCACGGCTCCCGCCTGCCCGGTAACTCCGCCGCCCGACGCCGTCGCTTCGATGTCCACCTTGCCGGAAAGTCCGGTCGTTTCGAGCGGCTGACGCACGAGCAGCTTCAGCGTTTCGAGACCGAAATAGTCGTCAATGTCGCGTCCGTTGATTGTAATCGTTCCGGTGCCTCCGAGAAACAGATGTACGCGCGCGACCGAGGATTTGCGTCTGCCGGTGCCGTAGAGATAGGGCTTTTTGCTCTGATACATTTATTTCGTCCTCCCCTGATTCGCAATGACTTCGGGCTTCTGCGCCGCGTGGATATGCTCCGCTCCGGCGAACACGCGAAGCCGCTTCGCCTGCGCGCGTCCGAGACTGTTTTTCGCGAGCATACCGTCAACCGCGACCGTCATCGCGAATTCGGGACGCGTCTCCATAATCTGCTTGTACTGAATTTCTTTCAGTCCGCCGATCCAGCCGGAATGGCGGCGGTAGTACTTCTGCCGCAGCTTGTCTCCGGTCAGCACCGCCTCGGCGCAGTTTACGACGATAACGAAGTCTCCGGTATCGACGTTCGGCGTGTAGTCCGGCTTGTGCTTTCCGCGGAGCAGTACCGCCGCCTTGACGGCTGTGCGTCCGAGGCTTTCGCCTTTCGCGTCGAGCACATACCATTTGCGGACGACTTCATTGGGTTTTGCAAGTGTTGTTGACAAGTAAATATCTCCTTTTCGGGTTTTTGCCTGTTTTTGTTCTTAAATTGCAGCCCGATAATTAAAACCCAAACGGCACGGTATGTCAAGAACAATTTTGAGAAATTCGCGTCTCAAAAGTCGCTATCGGCGCACAGCTCTTGTTTTCGCCGTTTTACGCCCGGATACTCGCAACGCAAATCACTTTTTTGCCGCCCGGTCGGGCGAAGCCCTCCCGCGCTCCGCGCTCGCACGGGGTACGCGTCTGCGGACGCGGAGCCGGCGCTGTCGGCTTATCTGCCGCCCGGTCGGGCGACGCGCTCCCGCGCTCCGCGCGGCTGACAGCAAACGACCGGCGGAGCAATGCCCCGCCGGTCGTTTATATTGCGCTATCCTATATCTGCTTCTGCGCGTTGATTTTAACGCCGGGTCCCATCGTACTCGCGGTGACGCAGCTTCTGATGTACTGCCCTTTCGCGGCGGCGGGCTTCGCGCGGATTACCGCCGAAACGAGCGCGGCGTAGTTGTCGTTCAGCTTCTCCACGCCGAACGAGACCTTACCGATCGGGCAGTGAATGATGTTCGTCTTGTCGAGACGGTACTCGATTTTACCCGCTTTGATTTCCGAAATCGCCTGCGCGATATTCGCCGTGACCGTACCGGCTTTCGGGGTCGGCATCAAGCCCTTGGGTCCGAGGATTTTTCCGAGCCGTCCGACGACGCCCATCATATCCGGGGTCGCGACGACGACGTCGTAATCGAAGAAATTCTCTTTCTGAATACGCTCGACAAGCTCCTGCCCTCCGGCGTAATCCGCGCCCGCGTCGAGCGATTCCTGGACGCGCTCTTCCTTGCAGAACACGAGTACGCGGCGGACTTTTCCGGTGCCGTGCGGCAGGACTATCGCGCCGCGCACCTGCTGGTCCGCGTGACGCGAGTCTACTCCGAGCTTGATATGAAGCTCAACCGTCTCGTCGAACTTCGCTTTCGAGGTCTTGATTACGAGGTCGAACGCCTCCGCGGAGTCGTACTGCTGCGTTTTTTCGATGAGCTTTACGCTCTCTTTATAGTTTTTGCCTCTGAACATTCGTCTTTTCCTCCCCTTAGTCCGTGACCACGATGCCCATACTGCGGGCTGTGCCGGCGACCATACGCATCGCCGCCTCGACCGAACCGGCGTTCGTGTCCGGAAGTTTCTGTTCCGCGATTTTGCGAACGTCAGCCGACGAAATGTTCGCGACCTTGTCGCGCTGCGGAACGCCGGAGCCTTTTTCGATGCCCGTCGCACGGCGAAGCAGGTCCGGAACGGGGGGAACTTTCGTCGCGAAGGAGAAAGTGCGGTCGGCGTAAACGGTTATGACGACCGGAATCATCATTCCCGCGTCCTTCGCGGTGCGCTCGTTGAATTCCTTCGTGAACGCGGTGATGTTAACGCCCGCCTGTCCGAGCGCGGGTCCTACGGGCGGCGCGGGAGTCGCCTTTCCGGCGGGAATCTGAAG
This sequence comes from Oscillospiraceae bacterium, assembly GCA_031290515.1. GTDB lineage: Bacteria > Bacillota > Clostridia > Oscillospirales > Oscillospiraceae > JAIRRO01. The sequence goes on along the minus strand of JAITNK010000026.1, from coordinate 16,454 downwards.
TTTGACGTACCCTGTGATTTTCGCTGCCATTTATTAAATTTCCTCCTGATGTGGTTTTCGGCGGAGTCCGTTTCCCGGACTCCTCCCACTTTGCCGCACAAAGCGCGGCGCAACAAAGCCGCGGTGCGGCTGCGGTGCCTTTTTATTTTGCGGTCCCGGCGCATACCGGTTTCCCGGTCCGCTTCCGGCTATACCGCCTGAATCTGCCGGAACTCGAGGTCTACCGGCGTTTCGCGCCCGAACATAGATACGATGACCTGCGCGCGCGCGTTCGCCTTATCGACGCTCTCGACCTTGCCGATGAACCCGTCAAACGGACCGTCCACAATCTTGACGGCGGAACCCACGTCGTACCCCACGGCGACGGCGACGCGCTTTTCGAGTCCTATCGAGCGCACCTCCTCCTCGGTGAGCGGAACCGCCTTGTTTCCGCTGCCGACGAACCCGGTGACGCCGCGCACGTTTCTGACGAGGTGCCACGACTCGTCCGTCATTGCCATACGAATCAGCACATATCCCGGAAAAACCTTCCGTTCGGAGATTTTCTCCTTGCCTTCGACGTATTCCGTGACGGTTTCGACCGGAATCGTAACGTCGAATATCACCTCGTTCGAGGGGTTGGGGCTTTCCTCGGTTTTCATCATTCCGCGGTTTTCGGCGGCTTTCAGCACCGTCGAGGCGACCGCGTTTTCATAGCCCGAATAGGTGTGGACTATATACCACTCCGCTTTGCTCTCAGCCATTACGAGCGTTTGAGCAGCTTGGTGATCGCGACAAAAATCTGCGTGCCGCTCTGATCGACCGCCCACAGCACAACGGCGGAAACCGCCATAACGACGAGCGAGACGAAAGTGTTCTGCCGAACCTGTTTGCGGGTCGGCCAGACGACCTTTTTCAGCTCGCTCCGCATCTCGCGGAACCACTTTGCGATTCCTTTTCTGCCGGGTTTCTTCTTTCGCGCCGGCTTACCGGACTTTCCGGACTTGTCCGCCCCGCCGGTTTTAACCGGACGTATTGGCTTGGCTTCGGATTCTTCGATTTCTTCCGATTCGTCTTCAAACGTGTCGTCGGACATAGATTTATGCTCCTTTACTATCCGCTCGGTCGGCGAAGCCTCCCGTCGCTTTTGTTCCGGCAAAACGCCGCTTCGTGAGCCGCGGCTTTGCCGAAATGCCTTACATTCCGGGTACAGAGTGCGCAACGCCCTTACTTCGTCTCCGAATGAACCGTATGCTTGCGGCAGAAGCGGCAATACTTATTAAGCTCGAGCTTCTCGGGGGTGTTCTTCTTGTTCTTGACTGTGTCATAGTTGCGCTGTTTGCACTCCGTGCAGCGCAGGGTAATCTTAACCCGCATTTCGGCGTTCCTCCTTAAATACTTGCCTCCCTGCTGAATTTGCAGACAAGTTTGCAACACAAAATTAACCTGTCTGCTGACAGGTACAGGTATTGTAGCACAGCGTTTTCCGGTTGTCAAGAGTTATTTGTAATAAATCGCGGCGGTCTTCCGGCGAATAACTGTACTTGCATTGCACGGCGCGGTATGTTATAATTATTTATACTTACCGTCCGTATTGTCCTGACTCGTACTTTCCGGCGCGCCTGACTTCCGCCACGTCACATCTGACTTCTGCTCTAAGGAGAATTTGCACTATGAAATGCCCCTACTGCGCGCACCCGGACAGCCGCGTCGTCGATTCCCGCCCCGCCGAGGAGGGCGCGACTATACGCCGCCGCCGCGAGTGTATCAACTGCGGCAGACGCTTTACTACTTACGAAAACGTCGAGCGGCTGCCGCTTATCGTTGTCAAGCGGGGCGGCAGCCGTCAGGCGTTCGACAAAGAGAAGCTGATTCGCGGTATGCTGCAATCGTGCGCGAACCGCCCGGTCAGCCTCGCGGAGCTTACCGCCATAGCCGACGAAATTGAGATGGAACTGCAAAATATGCTCGAAAACGAAATCCCGAGTACGGACGTCGGCGAGCTTGTTATGCGCAAGCTTAAAGAGATTGACGAGGTCGCTTACGTCCGGTTCGCGTCTGTGTACCGGCAGTTCAAGGACGTCAACAGCTTTATGGAAGAGATTCAGAAAATCATCAACGGCAAATAAGCGGCGCGTTCCCTGTGCGAACGCAGTGAGCACGGAGCGACGGGAGGGCTTGCCCGACCAAGCGGAAAATACAGCGCGGGAGGCTCCGCCGACCGAGCGGCAAATAACGTGAGCGAGCGCATAATGCGCTCGCCGCCGCGAGTAACGTTCCGTCAGCGAGCGGCGCACCGCGAGCATACGGAACGGCAGCGGCGTTTTTTGAGCCGCTGCGCGGCGAAAAATATTGAGCGACGGGAGGGCTGCCCGACCGAGCGGAAAATACAGCGCGGGAGGGCTTGCCCGACCGAGCGGAAAACACAGCGCGGGAGGCTCCGCCGACCGAGCGGAAAATACACGTTAGAAAATACTGCCGAGACGGAAGCATTCAAGCTCGCGGATACCGTTGATAACGGAGCGCACGCTTCTCGCGGAACCCTGTGCCTCCTTTTGGTTCCGCGAGGACATAAAGCCGATGTGCGCGTTGAGTACGATGTCGGCGTTCTCGATTGCGGTGTGCCGCAGGACAAGGTGCGTACGCGCGTCGCTCTTCTCCCAAAGCTCCGCGGCTTCGCGGGCGAGCTTCTCCGCGCGGTCCCACTCGCCGCGCTGCGCGAGCGTCATAGTCTCTTCGGTCATCGACTTGATTTCCGAAGTCAGCTTCCCTATAAACCGCACGTTCATTACCGCAAGAAAAATAAGCAGCGCGAACACGGCGGAAACCGCGATTTCTTTCTTCACGCCGGTTCCCTCGCGGCGAAAAAGCAGTTGCCGAGACAGTCCGCCGTCATAATAAACACTTCTTTCGCGTCGCCGAAGCCGTTTTCGGAGAGCTTCCCTTCGAGCCATTCGCGGTCTTTGCCGATGCCGAGCAGGCTCTCGCGGATAACTTCGCCGTCGGATATGAGCACAAGCGGAATTTCCGCCTCTCCGGTCTCGATGTTCATCTGAAGCGGCGTTACCGGCGACCGCGCGGCATACGGAATCACAGACAGCGAGCCGTCCGTTTCGAGCACGGCGTACTTCACCCCGCCGACGTCGCAGGCTCCGTGCTTGCGCAGGTGTTCAATCAGCTCGTCAATCGTGAAGCGGTTGCGGCGCATTTCGTTCTGAAGAATCTTGCCGTTTTCGATGATGACGCTCGGGTTGCCCGAGACCGCGCTTCTGATTTTCCGTGACTTCAGCACCCCGAACGACAGCATTACCTCGCAGAATATCAGCGTTATGATCGGCACCACGCCGTAAAGCAGCGGCGTTCCCGGGTCGGCGAGAGGGTTCGCCGCTATATCCGAAATCAGCACGGCGACGACGAACTCCGTCGGCTCAAGCTCCCCGAGCTGCCGTTTTCCCATTACGCGCATAGACACGACCATTAAGAGGTATATGATTATCGTTCTGCATATGGAGATTACCAATACCGCGCGCTCCTTTCGGTTTTCCGCTCCGGCTTAACGCCGCCGCAGTTAACATTATTTCACGGATCGCTTCATATTATTACCTGCAAAAGGAGAATTATGAGCTTTAACACGGGTCTTCGGGAAGAATGCGGCGTTTTCGGCATATATCACCCGGACGGCGACTGCGCCAGAGCGGCTTACTACGCGCTGTTCGCGCTCCAGCACCGCGGTCAGGAGGCTGCGGGAATCGCAACTATAAACGACCTCGAGCTTTCGGTGCATAAAAACGCCGGACTCGTCGGAGACATTTTCACGGAGGAAGACCTCGACCGCCTGAACGGCACTATGGCAATCGGACACGTCCGCTACAGCACGACCGGCGGCGGCGGACGCGAAAACGCTCAGCCGCTTACGCTGAAATACGTCAAAGGCTCGCTCGCCCTCGCGCACAACGGCAACCTTGTCAACTACGACGAGCTTCGCACCGACCGCGAATACCGCGGCGCAATCTTCCACACGACGACCGACAGCGAAATCATCGCCTATATCATCGCGCAGGAACGGCTCAACTCCGGCAGCATACAGCAGGCTGTTATGAACGCGATGCCATACTTAAAAGGCGCGTATTCGCTTGTGCTTATGTCGTCGCGGAAGCTGCTCGCCGCGCGCGACCCGTGGGGACTGCGGCCGCTCTGCATCGGCAAACGCAACAACGCTTACATCTTCGCGTCGGAGTCCTGCGCGCTCGACGCGGTCGGCGCATCGTTCGTCCGCGACGTACTGCCCGGCGAGGTCGTCTGGGTATACGAGGGCGAGCTGCACAGTATCCGGATGCAGAACCCGCCGCCGTCGCGCCTCTGCGTATTCGAGTACCTGTACTTCGCGCGCCCGGACAGCATAATCGACGGGCAGAGCGTGTACGACGCGCGGCTCAACGCCGGAGCGTGTCTCGCGCGGGAACACCCAGTGGACGCGGACGTCGTAATCGGCGTACCCGACTCCGGGCTTGTCGGGGCAAAGGGTTACGCGCTCGAAACCGGCATACCTTACAACGACGGACTTATCAAAAACCGCTACATTCAGCGCACGTTTATCAAGCCGCGGCAGGACACGCGCGAGCGCGCCGTCAAACTCAAGCTGAACCCTATGCGCGCCACGGTCAGCGGCAGACGGGTCGTCGTCATCGACGACTCGATTGTGCGCGGCACCACGGCGAAGCAGATAATCCGGCTCCTGCGCGAAGCCGGAGCGACCGAGGTTCACCTGCTGTCCACCGCGCCGAAGTTTCTCGCTCCGTGCTATTACGGCACCGACGTTCCGGACAAGGACAACCTGATAGCCGTGCGCCATTCCGAGGAGGAAATCGCAAAAATCGTCGGCGCGGACTCGGTCGGCTTCCTGTCCGTCGGAAGTCTGAAATCCATAATCCCCGACTCAGCCTGCGGAAGCTGCGACGCGTGCTTCACCGAAGATTACCCCGTACTGTAGCTGCGCGCGCAACTGCGTCACCCGCCGCGAGCGCGGTCAGCGCGAGCCGCAGCCGCAGCGGCGTCCCCGTGCGAAGCGCGAAGCGAGGAAGGACTTGTCCGACCGAGCGTATCAATAAGGAGGTACTTTATGTGCGGAATAATCGGTTACGCGGGAGAGCGCGAAGCCGCGCCGATACTGCTCGGCGGGCTGCGCCGGCTCGAATACAGGGGCTACGACTCGGCGGGACTCGTCGTCGCGCGGGACGGAAAGCTCTGCATAACGAAAGCCGCGGGATACATCAGCAATCTGTCGGAAGCCGTACACGGCGGCGCGGATTTGCCCGGCACGGTCGGACTCGGACACACGCGCTGGGCTACGCACGGCAAGCCGAACGAGACGAACGCGCACCCGCACATCTCGGACGGCGGGAAAATCGCAGTCGTACATAACGGCACGATTGAGAACTATACGCGGCTCCGCGACTTTCTCGTTTCCAAGGGCTACGAATTTTTCACGCAGACCGACACGGAGGTCGCCGTCAACCTCATCGCGTATTTTTACGCGGAGTCCGGCGACGTTCTGCACGCGGTCGCGTCCGCCGCGCGCCGTATGGAGGGGCAGTACGCGCTCGGAATCATCTGCGAGGACGCTCCCGACACGATTATCGCGACGAAGCGCGACGCGCCGCTGTTTATCGCGGTCGGAGAACGGGAAAACTTCATTGTGAGCGACGTTACGGCGGTGCTTGAGCATACGCGCACGATTATACGCCTGCGCGACTATGAAATCGCGGTGCTTACGAAAGACGGGGTTACGCTCGTTACCTCCGAGCTTGACGAGTTCACCCGCGAGACCGAGACCGTCGGGTGGGACGTTTCGTCCGCCGAAAAGGGCGGCTTCGAGCATTTTATGATCAAAGAGATTACGGAGCAGCCGGACTGCGTCCGCGCCGCGCTTTCTCCCCGGCTCCGGGACGGCGGCATATACCTCGACGGACTCGGCATTTCAGACGAATACCTGCGAAGCGTAGAGCGCATATATATCACCGCCTGCGGCACCGCGTCGTACGTCGGTCTCGTCGCGAAGTACGTCGTCGAAAAGCTCGCGCGGGTGCCGACCGAGGTTGTTTACGCGTCGGAGTTCCGCTATTCCGACCCGATTATCACAGACCGCACGCTCGTTATCACGCTGTCGCAGTCCGGCACGACGGCGGACACGATTGCCGCGCTCCGCGAGGCGAAACGACGCGGTGCGAAAGTGCTGTCTATCGTCAACGTCGTCGGCAGCGTCATCGCCGAGGAATCGGACTGGACGCTGTACACCTATGCCGGCCCCGAAATCTGCGTCGCAAGCACAAAGGCGTACAGTACACAGCTCGCGCTTTCGTACGTCGTCGCGCTGAAGCTCGCGCAGGTGCGCGGCACGATAGAGCCGGAGCGTTTTTCGGAACTGCTCCGCGTACTGGCGACGCTTCCGGACGCGATTGCCGCGACGCTTCCGCTGCGCGAGCAAATCCAGTATCTCGCCTCGCGGTACGCGTCGCGGGACAATATGTTCTTTATCGGGCGCAACGTGGATTACGCGCTCGCCGTCGAGGGCAGCCACAAGCTGAAAGAGGTTTCGTACATTCACAGCGAGGCGTTCGCCGCGGGCGAGCTTAAGCACGGCACAATCGCGCTGATTGAGGACGGCACTCCGGTAGTCACGGTCGCGGCGTACTCTCCCCTGCTCGACAAGACGCTGTCGAACGCCGCTGAAGTCAAGTCGCGCGGCGCGCGCGTACTCGCCGTCACCACCGAAAGTCTGCGGGAGAAGGTCGAATCGAACCGCGACGCGGTTGACGACTGCATCGCGATCCCCGACTTCGAGGAGCTGTTTCTGCCGTCGCTCGCGATTATCCCGCTTCAGATGTTCGCCTACTACTGCGCGCTCGAGCGCGGAACCGAAATCGACAAGCCGCGCAATCTCGCCAAAAGCGTCACCGTGGAGTAACTTCGGCGCGCGGGACCGGACGCGTAAGGACGCGCGGATTAACCGCTCCGCGCGCCGCAATTGCGTCCGTACTCCCGCGAAACCGAATCGGCAAACTCTGCCTTTTGCGGCTTTTTCGCGAAAAGCGCGTTATTGCGCATCCCGCTGCGGCGGCGGCGTTCCCCCGGACGGATACAGGTAATTATTATGCAAAAGAAGAATTCACGCAAAATCACAAGAGCCGAAGTCAAAGCGTTCGCCTATGCGCACAAGCACATCTTGTGGGCTGTCCTCGTCGCAGCTTTTATCACGGCTTTCCTGCTGCTCAACGCGTTTGTAACCAATGAGACGTATTACGTCACCTACTCGCCGCTCGACGACTATATCCCGTTCGTTCCGCAGTTCATCTGGTTTTACTACGGGTGGTTCCCGCTGCTCGGAACGGTCGGCTTTTTCCTGCTTTTCGCGGACGCTCCGGTATTCCGGAGGTACGTCTGGGCGTTGATGCTCGGTATGTTCCTGTGTCTCGGGTTTTATGTGATATTCCCGTCCGGTCAGAACCTGCGTCCGGCGGACGGTCTGATTCCCGTCACCGTATCCGGCAATATGCTCCGCGGACTCTACGCGTTCGACACGAACACGAACGTACTTCCGAGTATGCACGTTTACGCCGCAATCGTCGCGTTCGTCGCGCTTGCGGACTGCCGCCTGTCGCGGCGGACCGCGGTGCTTATTCCCGCCGGCGCGTTCTGTCTGCTCGTCTGCGCCGCGACCGTACTCATCAAACAGCACTCGATTATCGACATTTTCGCGGCAGCCGGACTCGCCGCCGTAATATGTCCGTTCGTGTTCGTGTTTATAAAGCGCAAACAGGCGCGGCGCGCGGCGCGCATCTCCCGCGGCGAGTATGACGCGCTCACCGAAGCCGGCAAACGCGTACGCCGCGTATTCTCGCGGAAAGGCTGATAACAATGCTCATAAACCTGTTTTTGTCGTTCGTTCTCGGCGTTATCGAGGGCGTCACCGAGTGGCTTCCGGTGTCGAGTACCGGGCATATGCTGCTGTTTGACGAATTTTTCGCGCTCGGCGTGTCTCCGGAATTTCTCGAAATGTTTCTCGTGGTCATACAGCTCGGCGCGGTACTCGCCGTCGTCGTGCTGCGCTTCCGCCCGCTTGCCGCGCCGGTGCTGCCTGGCGTTCCCGCCGCCGAACGCCGCCGCTCGCTCCGGCTGTGGGGCAAAATCCTGATTTCGTGCGTACCCGCCGCTGTTATCGGACTGCTGTTCGACGACCGAATCAACGCGCTGTTCTTCAACGCGCCGACCATCTGCGCCGCGCTGTTTGTCTACGGCGCGGTGTTCATCTTCCTCGAACTCGGACGCAAAAACATTGCCGCGCAATGTGATTCCGTGTTTGAAGTCCCGGTGAAAACCGCGGTGTTCATCGGACTTTTCCAACTGCTCGCACTGATTCCCGGCACCTCGCGCTCCGGCGCGACAATCATCGGCGCTATGCTGTTCGGCTGCTCGCGCTCCGCCGCGACGGAGTACACGTTTTACCTCGCGGTACCCGTAATGGCGGGCGCGGGACTGCTGAAACTGCTGAAATTCGGCTTCGCGTTCACGCACGGCGAGCTTGCGGTGCTCGCCGCCGGCTGCGTCACGGCGTTCCTCGTGTCCGTATTCGCGATAAGGTTCCTGACCGGCTTCGTGAAACGGCACAGCTTCACCGGCTTCGGCGCGTACCGGATTGCGCTCGCGCTCGCCGTCGCCGCCGTATGGTTCCTGCGGAAATAACTGCCGCGGTCCGAGACAGGGTTCCGGCACGGCAGCGGCTCCCGCAACCGTCGTTTTGCCGCAGCTTTTAGCGCGGAATACTTCGCAGGCATAGCGGTTAATAAATTTTTACGGCTTTTGTTCCGTAAAACGCTTGCATAATTTTGATTTTTGTGCTAAATTATGGTGTAGTTACATATCCGGTTACATTTCGCGCTCATTCGCAGTTTGTGTATAGGAGTACCGGCATAGTGTTCGAAATTCGCACTTTCGGAACGTTTTCCGTCAAATACAACGGCACAGACGTTACGGCGCAGCTTATGCGCTCGAAACGTCTGTTGAATCTGCTCGCGTATCTGGTGGCAAACCGCAGAAGAAGTCTCACGAAAGAAGCCATTATCGAAGTACTCTGGGGCGACCGCGAAATCGACAATCCCGACAACACGCTGAAAATGGTGCTGTTCAGAACGCGCGAAGCCCTCGAACTGTGCGGCGTTCCGGACGCGCGGCGGGTCATTATGTTCCGCGGCGGCGCGTACACGTTCGACCCGGACGAGACCGTCGAAAGCGACTACGAACTGTTCGACGGAAAGCTCGCCGAAGCCGCCGTCGCACAGCGCGGCGACAAAATAAGGCTGCTGCTTGAAGCTATCGACTGCTACAAAGGCGAGTTTCTGCCGACGAACGCGCTTGAAATCTGGGTTATGCCGGTGTCCGCAAGGTACCGCAGCCGCTACGTCGAGGCGGTGTGCGAAGCCGCCGACCTGCTCTCCGAAGACAAACGCTTCGAGGAGGCGGTCGAAATCTGCCGCCGCGCAATCGCGCTCGAACAGTTCGAGGAAGCGTTGCACTACCGCTATCTCGCGTCTATGCTCGAACGCGGAATGCGCCGTCAGGCACTCGAACATTATTCGTACCTGTCGGGTTTGTTTTACTCGAAGCTCGGCGTGTCGCCGTCGGCGGAGCTTACCGCGCTGTACCGCTCGATTGCCCGCTCGTCCTACGAAGTCGCGGACAGCATTGACGACGTGATAAACGAAATGAAAGAATCCGGACTCGCGTCCGGCGGCTTTTACTGCGACCTTGAGGCGTTCCGTAACATATACCAGCTTGAAGCGCGCACAGCGGCGCGCACCGGGCAGGTTGTGTACGTCTGCCTGCTGACGCTCAGGCGCGACGTTTCAAAGGACGAACCCTCAAAGCTCAACGTTCAGATGGACGACACGATGGAGCGTCTGCGGTCGGTAATCAAAACCTCGCTGCGCGTCGGCGATTTGTTCACCCGGTACAGCCCTATGCAGTATCTCGCGCTGCTCCCGGCGACCACATACGAGACCGGCGAAATGGTGCTTCAGCGCATACTCAAAAACTACCGTTCGTCGGCTAAGACGAATTTCGCGAACCTTGTCTATATGCTGCGCCCGGTCATTCCGAACGTGCTTGACCTCGGCGGCGCGGACCTCGAACCGTTAACTCCGACTTTCAAATCGGCGGTGAACTGAATGAACGCAAACGAATCCGTGCGGGAAGTGTATGACTTCCTGAAAAAGGTCGGGAATTTCTATCTCGCGACGACGGACGGCGACCTGCCGCGCGTCCGTATTTTCAGCAACACCGACTTGTTCGAGGGCAGAATCTATCTGCAAACGAACAAGACTAAGGACGTGTCGCGTCAGCTTTTCGCGAACGGCAACGTCGAGCTTATCGCCTACGACGGAGAGGTCTGGTGCCGTATCAGCGCGCGCGCGGTGAACGACGACCGGATCGCTCCGAAGCAGAGTATGATTGACGCGAATCCGCTGCTGCGCGACTGGTTCTCGGCGGACGACGACAAGACGCACGTCGTATACCTCGCGGACGCGACGGCGAAGTTCGAGTCGCTCTTCGGCGAACCGAAAACAGTGACGTTTTAGAGACGCAACGGTCAACGGCGCAGTCATACGACTGCGCCGTTGTTTGTTGTTCGGTTACCGCGGCTCGTTCAGCACCCGCTTCACGATTTGCGTTATCTCGTAAACAGTTTGCGAATTTTTGCCGAAGTCGTCCGCCGACCTGCCCTCGGTCGCGTCGCTCAACGCTTTCGACAGCTCGTTGTGCGACGGGACATCCGGGTTCAGCATCAGCTCAATCCTCGTGAGTTGCGCGAAACTTTTCCGCGCAACCGCGTAGTCGCCCGGAGAGTAATCGATGTAACTCTTAGCCCAGTTCTCAAAGTTACTGCGAATCTGCGCTTTCCACACCATCTGCTCGCGCAGCGACTGTACATCGTCGCCGGACTGCCAGTCGTCGTCCTCCGCCTCGGTTCGCGGCGTATTCCCGCCGGCGTACATACGTTTCAGCCGCGCGTTGTCCGCGGTTATCGCGTCCAGACGTTTGACTATTTCGGCAGACTGCGCCGCCTGCGCGACCTCGGCGGCGGGTACTGCGTTTTCCTGCGGTTCCGCTGTGTATACGGTGTTTTCGCCCGTTTCGGCGGTCTTATTATTGTTCGACATTTTGTCGTCCTCCGTTTTTAATTCCGGCGGACGCGTCAGGCATATTGTTTTTTCGTTAATGTAACGCGCCCGACCGCTTTTCACGAGTCCGCGCGCCCTTTTCGGGTACGTCGGCTCGTATGCGATTCCGAACTCGTCCGTTACGGCGACGGTCTTTGCCGCGCCGCTCTCCCTGCGATTCTTTTCGATGGGTGCAACCCCCCTTGTTAACCGCTCGGTCGGCAAAGCCTCCCGACGCTCAAGTTTCGGCAAAACGGCGGGCGTGACGCGCCTTTGCCGAAATGCCATTAACCGCTCGGTCGGCAAAGCCTCCCGTCGCTCCGTACTCGCAAGCTCGCACAGTGACGCGTCTGCGGTTTAATGTGCGGACGCTGTTTTTCGTAATGGGTGCCGTCCCCTGTCCGGTGGCATTATACCACAGGCACGAAGTGCCGCCGCGGTATATAATCTTGAGCAGACCCGAAGGGCTTTGCCCGGCGGTCTGCGGATATTATACCACAGGCGGACGAGGTTTGCAACGCTTTTTTGTGTCGATTATTCGTTGACAACCGACGTATTTCGTTGTATAATTATGGGTAAAGTGTCAATTAACCTCGCGGCGGGCGCGCCGCGAAATATCCGGCGGCGATTTGCCGAATAAACGGAGGTATTATTGTGAAGAAAACTATAGCGGTCGTCCTCGCGCTCGCAATGCTGTTCGCGCTCGCGTCCTGCGCGAAAAAGGACGCGGAAGTCCCCGAAGCCCCGTCCGTTTCCGACACCGCGCCCCCGGTCGGCGCGGAGCTGTCGAAAAAGACCGCGCTTCAGTCCGCAGCGGAGGCGATTACCGCGGGTGCGGCGGTCGAATTCACGGCGGAACTCGGCGGCGCGCTCTTCTCCGGCGGAACGGTATCCGTCGCGGGCACGCTTGACATTTCCGCCGCAAAGGCTTTCGCGGAGCTGAATTTCATCTCTCCGGGCGGCACGATTCGCGGACAGCTCGCGGCGGACGGCGGAGTCGCGTACGCCGCGTTCCCGGAGCTTTCGGACGTTTACGTCCGGCTCTCGGCGGACGATTTATCCGCCGCGCTCGCATCGTACCCGCAGGAACTTCCGGAGCTTGACCCCGGCGAGCTTGCGGCGTTGTTTCAGTCGCTCTCGGACGGGCTTTTGCCCCTGTTCGAGGAAAATCAGACCGTCGAAACCGGTTTTTCCGTCAGCGACAGGTTCGGCAACACCGCCGAAGTTGACCTGTACACCGTTAAAATCGACGCGCGGCTCGCCGCCGAAACAGCTCGCGTAACGCTTGAAACTCTGCTTCAGAGCGGCGTTCTGACCGGCTTTGCGGACGGTTTGTCCATACCCGGCTTCGACGTAACCGCCGAGCTTGAAAAACAACTCGACGCAATCAACGAAACTCTCGGAAGCGGCGGGCTTGACGCATACGACGCGACCGCTACCGTGTCTTACGGACTTATCGGCGGCAGACTCGCGGTGTTCGGGCTTCGGCTCGACGGCGAAGAGCTTCCCGCGGCGGAGTTCACTTTCTCGTCGCTTGAACCCGGCTTCGCGGGCTTCGAGCTGACCGCCGACGCGGACGGCACGTCGCTGTACGCGTCCGGAAGTCTTGACGGCAGCAACGCGTCTTTCGAGGCGACGCTTACCGAGAACTCGCGGACGCGGTTTGAGCTTGCCGCGAATATCGCGGAGACAGACGGCGCGCTTTCGGTTGCGGCTTCGGTCAAAGCCTACGGCGCGGAGCTGTTCAAGCTCACGGCGACGCTTAAACCCGGCGCGGCGGCGGTCGTCGTACCGTCTTTCGACCCTGCGAACGCGTGGAACCCGACCGACAGTACGGACGCGGAGAACACCGCGCGCGGCGAGCGTTTCGCCGCGGACGCCGAGCCGCTGAAAGCGTGGTTTACTTTACTATCCGCCTGGTCGGCATCCGCCCGGTCGGCGAAGCCTCCCGTCGCTTAGGTCCCCGGCGCGGGGACGCGATTACGCCTCTACAGTCAATAACGCCGCATCATTAAAAGAGCGGCTTATAAAAAAGGAGTTTTTAGTTATGAAATGCAAAGTATGCGGCGCCGACCTCCCGGACGGCGCAAAGTTCTGCGGCAATTGCAGCTCCCCGGTCGAACAGTCGGACGGCTCCGCGCCCTCGGAGTTCGCACCGGAGAGCCGCGCCGACGATTTCCCCGCCGGCAGCGGCAAGAAATCGTTCCTGTCCCGGCTTCCGGTCAAACCCAAGACGCTCGCAATCGGCGCGGGCGGAGTCGTCGTTCTCGTGCTCGTTATCGTCCTGCTCGCGTCGCTGTTCAAGGGCGGCGGCTCGGGCAACTACGTTAAGCGCGACCAGCTGCCGGTTGTCGTCCAGTCCGACGACGACGAAGTCACTTATCTGAGCGGCAAGACCGAAATCAAGCTCGACGGCGAACTCTACACCTACGATTACAGTCTCGACGGCAAAGTCACAGCCGCTCTCGTCAAGGAGGAGGACTCCGGTTACAGCGACCCCGGAACACTCTATTTTATCAGCGGCGGCAAATCTACGCAAATCAGCGACGACGTTTACAGCTTCAGCCTCGCCGATTCCGGCTCCGCCGTCGCTTTCATCACCGACCGCGAAAACAGCGAGGGTACGCTTAACTATTCGACCGGCGGCAAGGGAAAAGCGGAAACAATCGCGTCCGAGGGCGTACTCAGTTACGTTATCTCGACCGACGGCAAGACCGTGGGCTACACCGCGGACTATGAGGACGGCGACTTTACCGGCTACATCTGGAACGGCAAAAAGTCCGAAAAGCTCGATAAGAACGCGTCGCCTAATCTTATCTCCGACGGCGGAAAGTACATATATTATACGAAAAACAGCAAGCTGTACGTCAAGTCCGGCAAGGGCGACGCGCTTTCGCTCAAAGAGGGCAGCATCACTGAATACAATTCCGACGGCACCGAGGTTATCTATTCCGTAAGCGGCACGTCGTATATCTCGGTCAACGGCAAAGAGGGCAAAAAGCTCCGGACGGACACCTCCGTGCTGATTCCCGACGGATATTCGGGCGTTAAGAGCTTCAAGGGCGTCGCGGTTACATACAACGACGGCGACACGCTCGGCTATCTGAACAAAAAGCTCGACACTCCGGAAAAAATCGACTCGAGTATCAAAAGTCCGTTCCTCTGCAAGGACGGCAAAACCGTCCTGTATATCAAGAAAGAGAGCGTGTACAGGGTCAACGCGTCAAAGAGCGGCGCGAAGCCGGTCGAGCTTTGCGACGACGACGTTTACTACTTTGCCCCGAGCCTCGACGGGAAGTCGTTCTACTACTCCACCACCGACAAAGATCTGAAGTACCAGACCGGCTCCAAGTCCGCGAAAGGCTCCATAGCGGAGCTTGACAGCTCGTCCGACTTCGCGGTCTTCTACAAAACCGGAGACTGCTTCTACATTGAGGACGACGAGCTGTACGTTTCCAAAAACGGCGGCAAGGGTACAAAGGTCTCCAAGGTCAGCGACGACGTGTACTATGTTTACGCGGACAGCTTCTGGGTATACATTGACGGCGATTCCGCTTACATAAGCTCTGACGGCAAGAACTTCACAGAATTCGATTATTGATATAGGGGGTAGAGAACTTGTTTTGCACAAATTGCGGCGCGTCGCTTTCTGATACCGCGAAATTCTGCACGACCTGCGGAACGAAACTTGACGCGCCGCCGCCCGCGCCGCCGTCTCCGGTGTTTGCCGAGCCGCCCGCACCCGTAACGTACGCGGAGTCGCCCGCACCGCCGTCTCCGGCGTTTGCGGAGCCTCCCGCACCCGTGACGTACGCGGAGCCGTACGCCGACTATGCGGAAGAAACTGAGATTTTTACTCCGCACGGCAAGCCCGCCGCGCCGCCGCCGCGACGAACCGAACCTGACGCGCCTGCCGTCCCGGTTGAATACGCCGCGCCGCAGTCTGTTCCTCCGGACGAAAACGTTACCGAGGGTATGTCCGGCTTCACTCCGGCACCGGTGCCGGATTACGGCGCGCGCGAACCCGCGTTTTCGGTCGCCGCCGCGCCGCCGCAGTACGTTGACGCGGTGCGCCGTCCGGAGCCGAATCTCACCGTTCCCGCGTTTTACACCGAGGAGCCGCCGGTCGCTCGTGAACCCGCCGCGCCGCGCCGCGACGAAACTCCGGACTACGCCGATTTGTACGGCGACGAATTCGCGCCTCCCCCCGCGCCGCGCAAAACCGGACTGAAAATCGTCACCTTGCTGCTTGCGGTCGCGCTGTTTATCACGACTCTCGCCGCGTCCGGTCTGTGGCTGGCGCGCGTTTACGTTTCCGGACTGTCGGACTCGGACGCGTTCGCCGTGCTGTTCGACGCCGTCGGCTATGAGACGCTTGTCGAGGAATTCGTGTTCGACAACGAAATCGACATAAAGATACGCGAGTCGCTGACCGCCGAGGCGCAGGAGAAAATCAACGCGGAAGCAATACTCGAACTGCTCTCCGGAGACGAGGTCAAGGAGCAGCTCGCCGCGCTTTTCACGGACTACGCGCAGGCGTTGTTCGACGGCGACGGCAACTTTAAGCTGAGCCGCGAAGACATCGTCAAGCTCGTCCGGGACAACGCGAAACTTATCAAGAGCGAAACCGGATACGAGCTTACGGACAGGGACTACGCAAAGCTTGAACAGGCGCTTGAAGAGGACGAGGAGCTTAGCCGTCTGCTCGACGACTACAGCGTTGACGGGATCCTCGAAAAGGCAAACATCAACCCCGCCGTACCGTATCTGCTCGGCGTGTGGTACCCGTTTATCGCCGCCGCCGCGCTGACGGCTCTCGTGCTGTTCAACATCTTCTACCTGAACCGCCGCAGAACGCGCCGCGCGCTGCTCGCGTCGTCGGTGCCGTTTCTCGCGGTCGGACTGCCGCTTACGCTCGGCAGTCTCGCGCCGCTCGTGTTTTCCTCGCAGTTCGAGTCCTCGACCGTACTGCGTGTCGCCGCGGCGTTCTCGTCGCCGGTTATGTTCACCGGATTTGCCGTACTCGGCGCGGGTATCCTCACGCTTGCGGCTTCGATTATCCTAAGACTTCTCGCGAAAAACCGCGTCGAGCGAACCGGAAGCCGTTCCGGAGCCGCGTTCGTGACCGTGCTGACGGTCAACGCGGTGCTTGTGCTCGGACTCGCTTCCGCGGTGCTGATTACGGTGCTGAACCTCCCCTCCGCGAAGTAGGCGGATTCACAGACAATCACAATAAAGCTGCGCGCGGGGCTGTCCCCGCGC
>JAITNK010000093.1 GCA_031290515.1 Oscillospiraceae bacterium | reverse complement strand
CGGCGGCAGCGGCGTTGCGGTAAGCCCGCCCGCAGCATCCCAATTCGCAAGAACTCCGCGCAGCATATTTTCGCTCACAGCCGAGCCGTGAACCGCTTCAGCCGCTCGACGGCTTCGTTCAGGTCCTCCGCGGACGCGGCGTAGCAGATGCGCACGAACCCCTCGCCGCCCGCTCCGAACGCGGAGCCGGGAATCATCGCGACTTTTTCCTCGCGCAGAAGCTGCTCGCAGAATTCCTCGCTCGACAGCCCGAACTTTTTCACCGACGGGAACATATAAAACGCGCCCTGCGGCTCGAACACGTCGAACCCCGCGTCGCGCAGCCCGCCGTACAGCAGACGGCGGCGGCGGTCGTACTCGCGGCGCATATCCTCTATGTCGCCGTCGCCCGCGCCCGCCGCTTCTATCGCGGCGTACTGACTCGTCGTCGGCGCGCACATAATCGCGTACTGGTGGATTTTGAGCATTTGCCGCGCTACGGGCTCCGGCGCGCAGACGTATCCCATACGCCAGCCGGTCATCGAGTACGCCTTGGAAAACCCGCTCGCAAGCACGACGCGCTCGCGCATACCGTCAATCGCGGCGAGCGAAACGTGCCGCCTGCCGTATGTAAGCTCGGCGTAAATCTCGTCGGACAGCACCATAATGTCCGTGCCGCGCAGTACGCCGGCGATCGCTTCGAGGTCGCGGCGTTCGAGTATCGCGCCGGTCGGGTTGTTCGGAAACGGCAGAATGACGAGCTTCGTTTTCGGCGTTACCGCCGCGCGAAGTTCGTCCGCGGTCAGCCGGAACTCGTTCTCCGCGCGGGTCTCGACGTACACCGGGACGCCGCCCGCAAGCGACACGATTGGTCCGTAGCACACGAAGCTCGGCACCGGAATAATCACCTCGTCGCCCGGGTTGACGAGCGCGCGGACGCCGAGGTCGATTGCCTCGCTGCCGCCGACCGTTACGATAATCTCGGACGCGCCGTCATACGAAAGTCCGCAGCGTCGTTTCAGATAGCGCGATATTTCGCTGCGCAGCAGCGAGTGACCCGCGTTTCCGGTGTACTTTGTGAAACCCCTTTCGAGACTGCGTATACCCGCGTCGCGTATATGCCACGGCGTGGGGAAGTCCGGCTCGCCCACGCCGAGCTTAATCGCTTCCGGCATTTCGTCGAGCAGGTCGAAAAACTTGCGGATACCGGACGGCGCGAGAGCTTTGACGCTCCCGGACAGTACGTTGTCGTAATTCATACGAACAGCCCGCGCTCTTCCTGCTCCTGCGGCTTTTCAAAGGTGATGTGGCGTTCCTTATAGCGTTTCATTATGAAATGCGTCGCCGTGCCGGTCACGCCGTCAATCGCGGCAAGGTGCGCGAACACAAATTCGGACACCTCGCGCATATTCCGGGCGCGGATCATAACCGCAAGGTCGAACGTGCCGGACATAAGCGACAGGCTCTCGACCTCGTCGTACCGCGCGATGCGCTCCGCGATGCGGTCGTAGCCGACGCCGCGCTGCGGCGATATTTTGACCTCGATGAGCGCGTTGACGCCGTTGTCCCGCGACCCCGTTTTGTCCCAGTCAACGACGGCGACGCGCGCGGCGATCGTTCCGTCGCGCTCGTACCTTGAAATCTGTTCGGCGACTTCCGTCTCGGAGAGTCCGAGCCTGTCGGCGATTTCCGCCGCCGAAAGCGCGGAGTCGCGTTCGAGTAGTTCGAGAATTTCGGTCATAGCAGCTCCTTGTTCCGCCGCGCGGCGCGTCCGCAGGTTTACCGCGCGCAATTTTGATTAGGGTATAGTATACTCCGGTTTTCCGAAAATGTACAGAGTTTATTTACCGCCCGTCCGGCAAAGCCTCCCGCGCTCGGGTGCGGACGACGCTCTCGCGGGGAACGCGTCGGCAGGCGCGGGAGCCGGCGGCAAACGCCGCCGTCAGCCGTCTGCCGCCAGCTTACCTTCCGCGAGTACCGCAACCTCGTCGCAGAGGTAGTGCACAAGCTCGAGGTTGTGCGAGATGAACAGCAGCGACAGCCCGAGCCGCTCGCGCAGGTCGCGCAGCACGTTCAGAATTTGCGCGGCGACCGACACGTCGAGCGACGACACCGGTTCGTCGGCGACAATCAGCTTCGGCTCGAGCATAAGCGCGATTCCGATTGCGACGCGCTGCCGCTGTCCGCCGGAAAGCTCCGAAATGCCGCGCTTTTTGTACGCCGGGTCGAAACCGATGAAGTCAAGCACCTCGTCCACGCGGCGAAGCCGCTCCGCTTTCGTGCCGAGCCTGTGGATTACAAGCGGCTCCTCGAGCAGGAAGCCGACGCGCTTCGTCGGGTCCATAGACGACGCGGGGTCCTGAAACACCGACTGCACCGCGCGGGCAAAGTCGCGCCGGGAGCCGGAGCTGCGCTCCCTGCCGTCGATGAAAATCTCGCCGCCGTATTCGATAAAGCCGAGAACCGCCCGCGCGAGAGTCGTTTTCCCGCTGCCGGAGCCGCCGACAAGCCCGAATATCCCGCCCTGCTTTATGGTTAAGTCGATTCCGTCGAGGACGCGGCGCGTCGTCTTGCGCCCGAAAATACCGAGCGAACGCGACGTGTACCCCGCGGTTACGTTCCGCAGTTCAAGCACCGGATTACTCATCGTCTCGTTCCTCCCCGCCGCGCGACGCGACGCGGTAACAGCTCGCGAAGTGCGTATCCGACAGCCGCGAGACTTCGGGGAATCTCTTCCCGCACTCGCCGGTACGGCGGGCGCAGCGCGGCGCGAACGGACATCCGTCGCCGTACTTTTCGACCGGCGGCACTCGCCCCGGGATTCCGAGCAGCGGCATTCCCCGCATTTCGCGGCGCGGCACGGACGCAATCAGCCCCTTTGTGTACTCGTGCGCCGGCGAACCGAATATCTCCGCCGCCGTTCCGGATTCGCAGATTCGCCCGGCGTACATCACATAGACGCGCGAACAGAGCGACCGTATGACGTTCAGGTCGTGCGATATGAACAGCACCGTCGTGCCGAGAGATGCGTTGAGCCGCTTCAGCAGTTCGAGTATCTGCGACTGCACTGCGGCGTCGAGCGCGGTCGTCGGCTCGTCCGCGATTAAAAGCCGCGGGCGGCAGACGAGCGCGATTGCGAGCATAACGCGCTGCCGCTGTCCGCCGGAAAGCTGGTGCGGATACGCTTTGTAAATCCGCTCCGGCTCCGGAAGTTCGACTTTCTCAATCATTTCGAGGACGCGCGCGCGTATTTCCGCGCGGCTTCCCGCGCCGTGCAGACGGAGCGGCTCCGCGATTTGCGAGCCGACCTTCATAAGCGGGTTCAGGCTCGACATCGGCTCCTGAAAAACCATAGTAATGTCGGAGCCGCGGAGCGCGCGCAGCCCGCGTTCGGACTCCGCGGCGAGGTCGGTTCCGCCGAACATTATACTTCCGCCGGCAATCCGGACTCCCTCGGGCAGCAGTCCCGGTATCGAGAGCGCGGTAAGGCTTTTGCCGCAGCCGGACTCCCCCGCGAGTCCGACAAGCTCTCCCCCGCCGGCTTCGAGCGATATTCCGCGCACCGCGAGAGGCGGGTTCTTCCCGCCTCCGACCGCTATCGACAGGTTCTCGAGCGCGAGCAGTTTCGTTTCCACCGCGCTACCTCCCGAGACGGCGGCGGATACCCTCGCCGATATAGTGAAACGAGATAACCGTCAGCATAATCGCGATTCCCGGCGCGAGCGCGAGCCAGACCGCGCCCCACAGATAGCTCTGCGACTCCGCGAGCATACGCCCCCAGCTCGGAATCGGCGGCTGAATCCCGAAACCGAGATACGACATCGACGATTCCGCGAGAATCGCGTTTGACAGCCCGATAACGGTCGCGGAGAGCAGCTGCGCGAGCAGATTCGGCAGTATGTGTATGAAAATTATGCGCTTTTTCGACGCGCCGAGCAGACGCAGGCTGTTGACGAAGTCCGCGTCTCTGTACTGCATCGCGCCGCTCCGCATAATGCGCGTATAGCTCGGCACAAAAAGCACGATAAGCGCGATTACGATTGTGTATTTCCGCGAATCAAGCACCGCGACGGCGACCACGGCGAGCAAAACGCCCGGAAACGCGGAAAGCGCGTCCATAACGCGCATAACGGTTTCGCCGAAAATCCCGCCGAAATAACCCGCCGCAAGTCCGACGGCAGTGCCGATTGCCGCGCCGCCGAGTACGGTCAGAAGCGCGACGAGCAGCGAGTATCTGCCGCCGACCATAACGCGGGAGAATACGTCCCTCCCGAGGTGGTCGGTGCCGAGCAGGTGCTGAAGCCCCGGCTTCTGAAACTTCTCCAAGCCCGGCTCCGTGACCGAATACGGCGTATAGAACAGACTCGTAAGCGAGACCGCGATTATTATAACCGCAATCGAGAGTCCGATATAGAACTCCGCGCCGTAACGTTTCTTCATATTTTCCTCACGCCGCGACGCGGATACGCGGATCGATAACCGAAATCGCAATATCGACGAGCGTATTCGCGAGTACGACCGCAAGCGTGACGTAAGCGACGAGCGTCTGTAACAGCGGGAAATCCCGCGAGTTGACCGCGGACAGCAGCAGCCGCCCGAGTCCGGGTACGCTGAAAACCTGCTCCACGACGATGCTTCCGCCGAGAATGTCGCCGATTATCATACCGAGAAACGTCACCGTCGGAATAACGGCGTTCTTCAGAACGTGGCGCGACAGCACTCTGCCGGACGACGAGCCCTCGCTGTACGCCGTGCGGACGTACGCTTCGCGCTTCTGCTCGAATATCGCGCTCCGCAGGAACTTGACTACCATCGCGGACAGCGGAAGCGCGACCGCGAGCGCGGGAAATACCAGGTACGCGACGAAGCCGCCCGCCGACTGCTCCCGCGGGACGTACGCGCCCGCCGTGAACAGTTTCAGCGCGAGGCTGAAAACCCATATAATCAGAACGCCGAGGAAGAAGTTCGGCACCGAGACGCTGACGGTCGTAACGGCGGACGCCGCGCGGTCTGTTATGCCGTTCTCGCGCCGCGTCGTGAGCAGCGCGAGCGGGAACGATATGACGAGAATCATCGCAAAGCTCAGCCCCGCGAGAGTCATAGTCACGGGCAGTTTCTCCCGCAGGAGCGACGCGACCGGCGTTCCGAACCTCAGCGAGTCGCCGAGGTCCCCGGACACGAAGCCTTTCAGCCAGCCGGCGTATCTCGTATGCAGCGGCCGGTTCATTCCGAGCTTTTCGCGGATTTGCTCGACCTGCTCCGGAGTAGCGTCCGCACCCGCCATCGCGCTCGCCGCGTCGCCGGGTATGATATTGAACGCGGCGAACGTCAGCGCGGACACGAGAAATACCGTGAGCGCGGCGGCGGCGAGTCTTTTCAGTAAAAATGTCATATTATAGTATAACCGGAGGAGGGCGCGAAACGTCCTCCTCCGGTTGATTCTTGTCAGCCGACGGTTTTAAGCGCGGCGAAGTCTATAATGCCGTAAATCGGATAGCTCAGAAGCCCGGTGAAGCTCTTGTTCAACGCGGTGAGTCCCGCAATGTCGAGCAGGTAGACGCTTACCGCGTCGTCGGACACGATTTGCTGAAGCTCTTTGTACAGACTTACTCGCTTCGCCGCGTCAAGTTCGGAACCCGCTCTGCTGTATACGTCGTCGAACTCCGCGCTCGTGTAGTGGAAGAAGTTGGAGCTTGAGGTCGAGGTGTAGCGTTTCAGCTCGACGAGCGGGTTGACCGACCTGCCGGAAATCGTGATGACCGACGCCTGATAGTTTGCGCCCTTGTTCACGTCGTCGAGCCAGGTGTTCCAGTCGATTGTCTTAATCGTCGCGTTGACGCCGATTTTCTGAAGCTGCGAGACTATGACCTCGCCCGTCTGAACGTGTACGTCGTAGTTCGACGGAATCTTGATTTCGAGGTCAAAGCCGTTCGGATACCCCGCGGCGGCGAGCAGGCTTCTCGCCGTTTCGAGGTCGGTCGGATACGCGTCGTAAAGGTTTTCGTTATAGTACTTGGAAAGTCCCGGGAACAGCGGGGATTCGCTCTGCACTCCGTATCCGGAACCGACGATGTCGATAATCTCGCGGCGGTTTACGGCGTAGTTGAGAGCCTGACGGACGCGTACGTCGGTCAGAGGCTCATAGGTATTGTTCAGCACGAAAATCTGCGGTCCGTTCGAGTTCTGCGTGACTATGTCGTACGCCGAAGCGTCAAGCTGGTCGATAGAAGCGGCGGTAACTGTCGCCGCGTCTATGTTTCCGGACTGGAGCGACGTTACGAGAGCCGTCTGGCTCGCCTGAATCTGAACGACGACAGTGTCGATTTCGGGTTCCGCGCCCCAGTACTCCTCATTCCTGACGAAAGTGAGCGATTCCTGCGGCTTGTAGCTCTCGAGCTTGTACGGACCCGTACCCACCGGCGCGGAAGCCTGGTCGGCGTAGTCTTTCGGCACGACTTCGCTCGTCAGCACCGTGAGGAATTCGGGGTTCGGTTCGGACAGCGAGACGGTTACGACGTTTCCGTCAATTGCGACGTCGGCAATCTTGTCGAAGCTGTAGTATCCGGCTTCCGCAGCTTTGCCGAGCGAGAACTCAACGTCCTCCGGCGTAAGCTCCGCGCCGTTGTGGAACTTCACGCCGGTGCGGATTGTAAACGTCCAAACGGTGGAGTCCCCGTTAACTGTGTAGTCGGTCGCAATCGCGGGGTTAAGCCCGCCGTCGGTTCCGACCTTAAAAAGTCCCTCGAATACGTTGAAAAACAGTCCTTTTGTGTCCGCGCCCGCGGCGAGGAACGGGTCGAGCGAGTCGGGTTCGGTGGTCACGCCGTAGCGCAGCGTCACCGCCGGGTCTTCTGTCGCGGGTTTTCCTTTTTCCTTGCAGCCCGCGAGAAGCGTCGCGAGAAGCGCGAGGGAGAGCAGTAGTGTGATTAGCTTTTTCATTATTTATACATCTCCGGTTTAAGTGTCGAACGCCGCGGTTTTGCCGCCTGCTGTCCGCAACACACAGTATACGCTGTTTTCCCCGGCATTGCAAGTAGTAATATGAAACAAAAAGCATTTGTTTTCGCCGGCTGCCGACTGCGGGTTTGCCGACCCGGCGGCAGGCGGTAACACGCCGGGGAACCGCGCATCCCTATGACGCCCGGGCACGAAAAGCGCGCTCACGCTGTCCGCGCAGAACCGCCGCTCTGCGTCGCCGCACTTTGCGCGCTCCCGGAGCTTTTGCCGCTTGACAAAGCGCGCCGCGCGGCATATAATGTGCGTTACATCAAAACAGGGAGGTCATTATGAACCGGGAAACGTATTACATCACAACCCCCATTTACTATCCGTCCGCCGGTCTGCACATCGGTAACGCTTACTGCACCGTCGTTACCGACGCAATCGCGCGGTACAAGCGAATGCGCGGTTTTGACGTAATGTTTCTCACCGGTACCGACGAACACGGGCAGAAAATCGAGGAAAAAGCCCGCGCCGAGGGCGTTACGCCGCAGGAGTTCGTGGACGGAATCGTACTCGGTTCCGGCGGAATCACCGACCTGTGGAAGCTGATGAACATCAGCTTCGACCGCTTTATCCGCACGACGGACGACTATCATATGTCCTCGATTCAGAATGTTTTCCGCGCGCTTTTCGAGCGCGGCGAGATTTACAAGGGCGCGTACAGGGGCGAATACTGCACTCCGTGCGAGTCGTTCTGGACGAAGACGCAGCTCGTTGACGGCAAATGCCCCGACTGCGGACGCGAAGTGCATTACGCGGAGGAGGAAGCCTACTTCTTCCGTCTGTCGAAGTACGGCGACCGCCTGACGGAACTGCTCGAAACCGGCTTTCTCGAACCGCGAAGCCGCGTCAACGAGATGATAAACAACTTTATAAAGCCCGGACTCGAGGACCTGTGCGTCTCGCGCACCTCTATAAAGTGGGGCGTTCCGGTCGATTTCGACACGAACCACGTCGTCTACGTCTGGATTGACGCGCTGTTCAACTATATGTCCGCGCTCGGGTACGAAAACGGCAGATACGACGATATGCGCTACTGGCCTGCCGACCTGCACGTCGTCGGCAAGGAGATTGTGCGGTTCCACGCGATAATCTGGCCGGCGTTCCTGTTTGCGCTTGACCTGCCGCTTCCGAAAAAAGTATTCGGACACGGCTGGCTGAAGCTCGACGGCACAAAAATCTCGAAGTCTTTCGGCAACAGCATCGACCCGATGGTGCTTGCGCCGAAATACGGCGTGGACGCGCTGCGGTACTACCTCATACGCGACGTGGCGTTCGGCTCCGACGGCGATTTCACCGAGGAGCTGCTCACTAACCGCGTAAACGCCGACCTTGCGAACGACTTCGGAAACCTCGTCTCGCGCACGGTCGCGATGGTTGATAAATACTTCGGCGGCAAGCTGCCGGAGTCCGGAACCGCGGCTTCGCCGGACGGCGAGCTTATCGCGTTCGCGAACGCGGCTCCGGCGGCGTACGCCGCAAGCTTCGACAAGCTCGCCCTGCAAAACGCGGTCGCCGAGGTTATGAAGCTCTCGTCCCGCGCGAACAAGTACATCGACGAGACCGCGCCCTGGACGCTCGCGAAAGACGAAGCGCAAAAGCCGCGGCTCGCCGAAGTGCTGTACAACCTGCTCGAAACCGTGCGCTTCTGCGCCGTACTGCTGTCGCCCGTAATGCCGGAGTCGTCCGCGAAAGCACTCGCGCAGATCGGCGCGTCCGACCTCGGCGCGTGGGACGACCTTGTGTTCGGCAGACTTCCGCGGCGCGCTGCGGTTACGAAATGCGAACCGCTGTTCCCGCGCATACAGGTCGAAGAGCGGGCGTGAGCGTCTTCGCGAAGTACAGAAAATTCATCATATCCGGCGCGACGGCGGTCGCGGCGATTGCCGCGGGCGCCGTCGCGCTTTCCGTAATGTCCGCGGAGAACACGCCGTCCCGCGCGAGCGAAGCTGCGGCGATTACCGCCGCGCCGACGTACGAGTACGAACCGGCGGCGGAACCGTCCGCGGGCGCACCGCCGCAGTCCGCCGCGCCCGAAAGTCCGGCGCCGGAGCCGTCCGCCGCAGTACCGGAGCCTTCGTACACTCCGGCAGCCGGCTCGGGTACCGCGGAACCGACGCCCGCCGAAACTCCGCCGGAGGACACAACTCCGGAGGAAACGACTCCGAAGGAAACGACTCCGAAGGAAACG
>JAITNK010000135.1 GCA_031290515.1 Oscillospiraceae bacterium | reverse complement strand
CGTGCGCCGGATTTCCGGGTGTCCGTGTCCGGCGGGGACGGTTTCGCAGAAATGCCGCCGCCCTTCAGGCGAGCCGGACGCAGTCCCGTCGGGAACCCCGCCGGAAAGGCGTCCGCGTCCGTCTGTGAAGCAGGCTCAGAATATTAAGACGCCGCCGTCGTCGTCCGCGCCAGCGTACCGCACGGAAGCCGCGGCTTCGCCGGACTGCCCGGCGAAACGAAGCTCAAGCGAAGACCCGCCGTCCGCCTCGGCAAAAGTAAAGCCCTCAAGGAACGCGACGACGGACGCGTTAGCGAACCGGCTGTCCGTACCGTCCTCCGTGAAAAGCTCGTAATATTCGCCGCTCACCGTAAACAGCGCGCCCGTGTCGTACACGAGTCCGGTTTCGCCGCCGCGTACGCCGACCCTGCGGAAAAACGCCGTGACCGTGCCGTTATCCGGCGAGACCGCGTATACCGCGTGTATGTCGAACGACCTGCCGAGCCGCGCATCGTAATATGTGTATTCGCGCGTGTTCACCGGGCTTTCTCCGAACTTGTTTACGACAAAGTCGCGCGCGAAATACTCGTCGCCTCCGTCGCCTCCGTAGGGAATGACCGTTTCCGCCGCGTCTCCGGACGTTCCGGTGCAGACGACTTTTAACAGCGCGGCGTCTCCGTCGAGAGTTTCGTAGACGAGACTCTGAATATCCACTATTGCGGTCGCGGCGCGCATATAGCTCTCTTCCGGAACCGCGTGGAAAATATCGTCATACTCCGCGGTGATTTCAAACAGCTGTCCGTCGCGCTGAAAAATCGCGGTAATATCGGTGCTGCCGCGGTCTGCGCTCAGGAAATACAGCACTCCGGAACCGTCGTACTCGCGGTACTTGACGTCCGAGCCGTTATAGTGCCGCGTTTTCATTGAGATGTAATCGACGGCGGTGTCCTCCGAGAAGTGCCGCTCGACAGAGTCGCGCACTCCCTGGTATGTGTTCGCGCCCGTGGACAGTACCATAAGCATCGAAACGGCGAACGCGCAGAACAGAATCAGCGCGAAAACAGCGTCCACCGTGTGAATGTAACGCTTCATTCGCCGCCCCCCAGGTCAACAATGTGAACCGACGGCATTAAGTTCGCGCCGAAAGCGGTATAGTCCACCATAAACTTCTTTTCGTCGTAGTTGAGCTTATAGTTGACTTTCAGATAGTTCAGGCTTTCGGGGAACGAACCCTCCATAGCGTAGCAGGCGACCACCGCGCGCCGGATATTGTCCTCGAGCATACGCTTCTGCTCGTCGCGGCTGACCCGCGCGGTCGAGTTAACGCCGCGTATCAGCAGTCCGACGATTACGAGCAGCAGTCCGAGCCCGATTGCGTAGGACTTGATAAACCCCCACACCGCGCCGAGTATCGTTTTAGAGCGCGTCAACGCAAGTCACCTCCGTCAAATCGCCGACATAATGCCGGCTAGCGGCAGCATAACCGACAGCAGCAGAACTCCGACGAGGAGCGACATTATAATTACGAGCGTCGGCTCGATTTTGCCGATGAACGCCTCGAGCCTGTCGGTCGCCTCGTCGCCGGTGCGGGTGGCGATTTCCTCCATAACCGTGTCCGACGAACCGGTGCGAACGCCGATTGACATCATACGGTTATACAGCACCGGGAATATGCCGGTGTCCGCGACGCACTGCGCAAAACTCGTTCCGGCGGACGCTTCTTTCGACGCGGCTTCGATTTTTTCCGCCGAGACCTTGTCCTCGGTAAGGCGCGCCGCCATATGCAGCGCTTCGTCCGGGTCCATACCGGAAGCGAGCGTCATCGCGAGAATACTCGAAAACCGCGCGGCGACCATAGACGCGCCGAGCTTGCCGCCCATAAACAGCTTCGACAGCAGCCGCTTGAATCCCGCGCGGAACACGACGGCGAGAATCACGGCTGCGGCAATGACGGCGACGATCGGAATCCACTGTGCGGAGAGGAACTTTCCGAAGTCGAGCGCGACTTTCGCGACGCCGCTCATCTCCTGATTGAGCTGCGCATAAACGTCCGAGAATATCGGCAGAATCTTCACGACGAACACGACGAGCACGAGCACGAGCACGCACAGCAGCATCGCCGGATATGTAACCGCGCCGCGAATACTCTTCGCGATTGTGAGCTGCCGGTCGTAGTACCGCGACAGGTTCAGAAGCGTGTCGTCAAGCTTACCGGTTTTCTCTCCGACCTCGACCATATCGTTCATATAGTCCGGGAAAGCTTCCGCCTTGCGGAGCGATACCGACAGCGTCTCTCCGAAGCTCAGCTGTTCGCTGACCACGTCGAGCGCGGCGTGCCGCGACGAGTCGGTTTCCTCCTCGCGGAACATATCCACCCCCTCCGGAACCGGAATTCCGGCACGGAGCGACAGGTGCAGGGACATACAGAAGGACGATATTCCCTGAAGCGAAAATTGTTTCATAAGCGTTTCTCCTCAACGATATAACATCTCGCGGATTTTCCGAAACCCGCGCCTTTAGAAACTTGGTTTACGGCGCGGTCAGTACGCCTTGGTCGCCTTATAGAGCGAGCTGTTTGTGACTATCTTCCGCAGCGAATCGGGTACCGTTCCGTCGGACTTCATACCGCCGGAAATCCAGGTCGGGTCGGTGCGGTGCCAGGTCGTACCGTCGAATATTATCACACCCTCGACCCACTTCTGCTGATCGGTATCGTAAATCGAAATCCACGCGTGATACTCGCCTTTTTCCCCGGCGTAGCCGAACACCATTTTCGCCGGAACTCCGAGACTGCGGAGCATCGCCGTCATAACTCCGGCGTAGTCGTAGCAGATACCCTTTTTCGCGGCGAGCACGTCGTCGAGAACCGGCGCGTAGCCCTTAAGCTCTCCGCTCGTTATCTTTGCGGCTCTGTCCTTATCATATGTGAAGTTCTTAACGACAAAGTTATAAACCGCTTCAATCTTCTTGTATTTGTCCGTATATCCGCCCGCGAGATCCGCGGCTTTTTTCACGACCGCGCTCGACTTGCTGTACTTTACGAAGTCGCTCGGGTACAGGAAGGGCGAGTAGTCGTTGACGAGCTTAACGTCAACATCCGCCGTATACCTCACCGCGTAGCTCGTGCCGGACGAGTTCTCGCATATTTTCAACACATATTTTCCGCTTCCCGACGTAAGCGGTATCGTATACGGAACGCCCGCCTTTACGTTGGTGTAATCGTACCGCTCGTCTTTCTTGTTCTCGTCGGCTCCGGGCGGCACGACCATAACCGCGATTGCGTTCGTCGTCGAGGCGGTGTACGTCACGGTAATCAGACCGTCGTTTTTATAAGTCGTGTCAATCTCCGCCTTGTCGTTGTACAGCAAGTCCGCCGCGCGGCTCGGAAGCTCCGGCATTTTGACGGGTCCGCTGCCGCTCTCCGCCGGAGCCGGCGTAGGCGTAGGCGTAGGCTCCGCCGTCGGAGTCGCGGTCGGTTTCGGCGTAGCCGTCGGAGTCGCCGTGGGTTTCGGCGTTGCGGTCGGGGTCGCGGTCGGTTTCGGCGTTGCCGTGGGAGTCGCCGTGGGTTTCGCCGTAGCCGTGGGAGTCGCCGTGGGTTTTGACGACGGCGCGATCGTCGGCGTCGCCGTTACTTTCGGTTTAACGATGACGTGCTCCGCCGCCGCGCCCGCGTTCTGCAAAGTTGCGGCAAGTATGCAGACTGCGATAAGTATACCTGCAATGATTTTTTTCATACAGACCTCCGTAAATCCGGGTTCGGCTTGTCGCGTCGGAATACGCTTTTCCCCGAAAAAGTCCGGGATTTGCTAATTATACTACTATCCGCGGCGGATTGCAAGAGTTTTAATGTGTGCGGGCAAAAATTTACAATAATTGACCGCTCGGTCGGCGGAGTCCGGGATTATCCGCTCGGTCGGGCAAAGCCCTCCCGTCGCTCAATAAATTCTCGCAAAGCTCGAATTTGACGCCGCTGCCGTTCCGTAGGCTCACGCTTCGGCGTTCGCTGACGGAACGTTACTCGCGGCGGCTCGCGGAGCCGTCTGCGACGGCTCTCCACATTGTTTGCCGCTTGGTCGGCAGAGCCTCCCTGCGCTCCGTGCTCACTGCGTTCGCACAGAGAACGCGCCTGCGGGCGCGGAGCCGTCTGCGACGGCTCTTCACATTGTTTACCGCTTGGTCGGGCGAAGCCCTCCCTGCGCTCAAAGTTCCGGCACAACGGTGGTGCGTGACACGCCTGTGCCGAAATGCCGTCCCCTCGGACTGCCGCGCGCTCGCGGTCTTCAACCGCGCCGCGCACAGTGCGGCTGCGCTGTGCAACGACCCTGCGCGAACAGCGTGAGCGCGACTTTCG
>JAITNK010000125.1 GCA_031290515.1 Oscillospiraceae bacterium | reverse complement strand
GTACAAGTAAATAGTTGCCGTGCCTCCCGCCCTAAGGAGCAATCTAAGGACGCTTGGTCTGAAACGACGCTTCGCGCGTTTCACGGGGTCACATTCGGAAACGATGCGGCCTTCACATTTGAGAAGGGAACGAAACGACAGCCGCGCGCTAAGCCGCCGCGGTGTTGTGTTGCGCCTGTTTCCGTCTCGGAAGCGGGCGTTTTTTGACGGTACTGTTTGCAAATATTTTTTTCGGAGGATACACAAAAATGAAAAAGCTGCTCGCAATCCTGCTCGCGCTGACCCTCGCGTTCTCGCTGTTCGCCTGCGCGAAAGACGACGCGGACGTATCGCCGTCGCCGTCCGCGTCGGAACCCGAAGTCTCGCCGTCCGCGACGGAACCGGCGCAAAACCTCGAGATTTCCGGGGAACTCACCGTGTTCGCCGCCGCTTCGATGACCGAAACGCTTACGGAAATCGAAGCGCTGTTCAAGGCGTATGCCCCGAACGTCAGCATAAACTTCAACTTTGAAAGCTCCGGAACGCTCTTAAAACAGCTTCAGGAGGGCGCGGAAGCGGACATTTTCGTCTCGGCGGGACAAAAGCAAATGAACGACCTCGGCGCGGAGAACATTCTCGCCGGCTCGCGCTTTGACCTCGTCGAAAACCGCGTCGCGCTCGTCGTTCCCGCAGGCAACCCGGGCAGCATAAAGAGCTTCGACGACGCAGTCGCCGCAGGCTCGATTGCCCTCGGCGACTCGAGCGTCCCCGTCGGTCAGTACGCGCAGGAGATTTTTGAAAGCCTCGGCGTGTGGGAGCAGGTCAGCGCGAAAGCGACGCTCGCCGGAAACGTCAAGGAAGTCACGACGCAGGTGAAAGAGGGCGCGGTGGACTGCGGCATCGTTTACGTCACCGACGCGAACTCCGAGCCGGGCATAGAGATTGTCGCGTTCGCGCCCGAGGGTACGCTCGCGACCCCGGTGCTATACCCCGCAGCCGTACTCGCACAGTCGCAGAACGGAGCCGCGGCGACGGCGTTCCTCGGTTTTCTCACGACGGACGCCGCAATCGCGGTATTCGAGTCGGTAGACTTCGTGGTCGTTGCTTCGCGCGGTTAAATTATGAACCTGTTTCCGCTGACAAACTCGCTTCGCGTTGCGCTCATCGCGACGGCGGTGACGTTTTTCACGGGACTCGCGGTTTCGTATTACGTCAGGAACGCACCCCGGCTCGTCCGGGGTGCGCTTGATGTAATACTGACGTTACCGCTTGTTTTGCCGCCGACCGTTATCGGTTTCTTCCTGCTGAAACTGCTCGGACCGCGCGCGCCGGTCGGCAGGTTTTTCGACGGCACGTTCGGCGTGCGGCTCGTAATGCGGTGGTACTCCGCGATATTCGCGTCCGTCGTCGTCGCGTTCCCGCTGATGTACCGCACGTCGCGCGGGGCTTTTCAGGCGTTCGACAACGACTTGCGCGCGGCAGGGCAGACTCTCGGACTGTCGAACACATATATATTCTGGAGAATCACCCTGCCGAACTGCAAACAGGGCATCGTCGCCGGAACGATACTCGCTTTCGCCCGCGCGCTCGGCGAATACGGAGCGACGAGTATGGTCGCCGGATTTACGGCGAACAAAACGGCGACTATTTCGACGACAGTATATCATCTGTGGCAAACCGGCGACGACGCGCACGCCTATATGTGGGTCGCCGTAAACGTCGCGATTTCGTGCGTCGTACTCGTCGCGCTCAACTATTTTGAGTCGCGCGCGAAAAGGGTTTAGATATGCTGACGGTTGACATTAAAAAGAAGCTCGGAACTTTCGCGCTCGAAGTTGCGTTCGAGACCGGCGGCGACATTACCGCGCTGCTCGGCGCGTCCGGGTGCGGCAAGAGTATGACGCTCCGCTGTATCGCGGGTATCGAAAAGCCGGACAGCGGCAGAATCGTGCTGAACGGACGCGTCCTTTATGATTCGGAGAAAAAAATAAACCTTACGCCGCAGAAGCGCAAGGTCGGTTATCTTTTTCAGCACTACTCGCTGTTCCCGAATATGACCGCCGCGCAGAACATCGCGCTCGGAGCCGCGTCGCACGGCAAAGTCCGGCGGCGCGCGGCGGTCGCCGCTATGATTTCCTCGATGCGGCTCGGAGGACTTGAAAAACGCCGTCCCGACGAGCTTTCCGGCGGTCAGAAACAGCGCGTTGCGCTCGCGCGGATACTCGTCTCGGAGCCGGACGCGCTCCTGCTCGACGAGCCGTTCTCCGCGCTCGACGACTATCTGAAGTGGCAGCTCGAACTTGAGCTGTCCGACATACTGAAACGTTTCGGCGGCACGACCGTATTCGTCTCGCACAGCCGCGAAGAGGTGTACCGTCTCGCGGAGCGCGTCTGCGTACTCACGGACGGCAAAAGCGAGCGCGCGAGGGACGTGCGCGGGCTTTTCGCCGCGCCGGAGACGCTTTCGGCGTGTCTCATCTCCGGCT
The DNA here is from genome assembly GCA_031290515.1 of Oscillospiraceae bacterium. Lineage (GTDB taxonomy): Bacteria > Bacillota > Clostridia > Oscillospirales > Oscillospiraceae > JAIRRO01. The sequence goes on along the minus strand of JAITNK010000125.1, from coordinate 5,371 downwards.
GCAAGAACTTTTCCCGCGCGCGCAGTCTCGGTAACTGCGAAATCGAAGCGGTTGACTGGGGCGTAACGCTCCGCGTACCCGCGCCGCCGCCGGACGATATTGAGTACGCCGGGGTGCGCGCGCACTATATCCGACCCGCGGCGGAGCCGGGAGAGAACACAATCGAGTGCGCGGTGTCACGCGTAATCGACGACATATTCGCGACCGTCGTAATGCTCGACGCGGGAACCGGCACGGAATACTCGCTGATTCGTATGGAGCTTCCGAAAGGCGACTGGGCTGCGCTCGGCTCGCCGGAGCGGATTCTTGTGAGCATTGACGCGGGCGACATTATGCCGTTGCGCGGCAGCTAACCGGGACGTCGGCGCGGAACTGCGGACGATGCGCCGCGCAGACACGCCGCCGCCCGCACGGTATATAAGGTTGACCCGAAGCGCGTTTTGTGGTATAATCAGCCGATGATACATAACAGTGTAACCGAAACAGAAAAGAAGACTGCGGCGGAGTCCGCGCCGAAACCGCATTTGCGCGCGGCGGCGCGGGTCGCCGCGTTCGTCCGCGCGGAGAGCTTCCGGCGCGGAGCTTTTTTCGCGGCGGTATTTGCGGCTCTGCCGCTGTTCGCGGTCTACGCGTCGGAGGCGGTCGCGGGCGGGAGCTTCCGGCTGAACGTCGGCGCGCAGTCGTTTCTGCTCGCGTCTGCGGTCGCGGAGACGCTGCTCGGACTGCTGTATTTCGCGACGCGGCGGCTGTTCTGCGCGTTCGCGGTTGTGTCGGTCGCCGCACTGCCGCTTTCGATAGCGAGCTGGTTCAAATACGCGGTGCGCGGTACGCGGCTCGTGCCGACGGATTTGCGCTACACATTCAAAATATCGGAGCTGTCCGGCGGAGCCGTGCTGAAGCCGACGGTACATATTATATTGCTCGCGGTGCTGACGGCGGCGGTAATCGCCGCGCTCGTCCTGCTGCGCCGCAGGCTGAAGCCCGACGGGGCGAAGCTCGCCGCCGCGATTGCGGCGGTCGCCGCGCTGTGGCTCGCGTTCGCGGCGTCGGTCGCGGCGGGCGGCGGGGGAGACCGCGCGTTCCTGCACGACTTTTTCGCGCGCGCCGGAGGCAGCGGCGTACCCGCGTCGAACTTCACCGTTACCGGCGAGCCGCCGGGCGCGGATTCCGAAACGCCGGTGCTCGGCGGAAGTCTCGGATTCGACGGCAAAAATCCGTACAACGCGGAGTATCTGAACGCGCAGCTCGACATTCTGGAGGCGATGCTCGCGGACGTCCCGGAGTACCCCGCGGCGGCGGAGGCTCCGGACGTTATCGTGTACCTGTCGGAGTCGTTCTGGGACCCGATGCAGATAGACGGTTTACAGCTGTCGCGCGACCCGATTGAAAATCTGCGCCGGCTCCAGAGCGAGAGCGTCCACGGTTTTATGCTGTCCACGAGCTTCGGCGGCGGCACCGCGGACGTAGAATATGAGGTGCTGTCGGGGAATATACTGCGCTATTTCGGGCTGTCGGACTCGTTTTACGAGACCGTCTCCGCGCGCAGCCCGCTGACGCTCGCATCGGTTTTCAAAGAGCGGGGCTATGAGATTTCGGCGGTTCACCCGTTCAGAGGGGAGTTCTACAACCGGCGCGCGGCGTATTTGTCGTTCGGAATAGAGGACTTTACCGCGCTCGAGGATATGACCGCGCCGGTGTACTCCGGGCGGTTCGTCGGCGACGACTGGCTCGCCGATACGCTGATAGAGCGGCTCTCGGCGGAGTCGGACAAACCGCGGTTTATAGTCGCCGTGTCGATGGAAAATCATCAGCCGTTCGACGAAAAACGGTACGGCGAGTATGAGATTGAAGCGTTGAACGCGGATATGCCGGACACGCTCAGACTCGCGCTTGAAACGAGCGCGCAGGGGCTGATTAACGCCGACCGCGCTCTCGCGAAGCTGACCGACTACCTGCGGACCTCCGAAAGACCGGCGGTTGTGCTGTTTTTCGGCGACCACCAGCCGTCTCTCGGGTCGCAGAAAGAGCTGTACCGGCTGTACGAGGGCGTGTCCGACCGCGACGGCGTAACCGCGGAGCAGTGGCGCGATATTCTGCAAACGCCGTTTATTATTTGGTCGAACTATAAAACGGAGGAGCGGGATTTGGGTTATGTCGGCTCGAACTTCCTGTCGAGCCGGCTCCTGAACTACGTCGGCGGAGAGCAGCCGCTTTTTTACAGGTTTCAGGACGTTGTGTTCAATGATTTTTACGGCTACGACGGGCGCGACCTGCTGTTTCTGCCGTCGGACGGCGGGTTCGTGACGGAACGTCCGGCGAAGTACAACAATATTGCCGCGCTGTATTCGATGCTGCAATACGATATGGTTTACGGCGAGGGTTATGTTGACGCGCGGCTGAGGGCGCTGCGGGATTAGCTCCGCGTCCGCTCGCGCGCGAGCGCGGGGAGGGCTTTACCCGGCAAAGCGGTAAATAAACTTTTGCTTTACAAACCGTTCCGGATATGCTACAATACTTTGCGCCCGCGTGCGCGGTTTCGGGAAACGGCGGACTCTGAGGTTCGCACCCTTTCAGCCCGATACTGCGCCGCAAGGGTATATTTCAAGAAAGGAACGCAAATAATGATTACAAAGGACCAGAAGACTTCGGTTATCGAAGCAAACCGCACCCACGGAACGGACACCGGCTCTCCGGAGGTGCAGGTCGCGATTTTAACCGAGCGCATTTCCCAGCTAACCGAGCATCTGAAAATCCATAAGAAGGATAACCATAGCCGGCTCGGACTGCTGAAAATGGTCGGACGCCGCCGCAATCTTCTCGACTACCTCACGAAAAAGGACGTAGAGCGTTACCGCGCGCTTATCGCGAAGCTCGGAATCCGCAAGTAACTCGGCAATAACGGGGTCATTTCGTATTGCGGAATGACCCCGTTTGCAATATAACCGCGAAATTCACAGCAGTTGAATACGCGTCCGCGAGCGGGTTTGTATTCAATTGTTTTGGATTCGCGGCGAAGAAAAGCCCGGAAACCGGGTACAAGAAGGAGTATTTATGATTATCCGAAACCGCGAATTCAAAGAAAAGGTCTATTCCACGGAACTTGGCGGGCGTACGATTACGCTCAGAACCGGCAAGCTCGCGGAGCTTGCCTCCGCCGCCGTACTCGTGGAGTACGGCAAGACGACGGTGCTCGTCGCCGCGACCGCGTCGGCGCGCCCGAAAGACGGCATCGACTATTTCCCGCTGTCGGTTGACTTTGAGGAAAAGCACTATTCCGTCGGCAAAATCCCCGGGGGTTTCCTCCGGCGCGAGGGTCGTCCGTCGGAAGCCGCGGTTCTCGCGGCGCGCGCGATTGACCGCCCGATGCGCCCGCTGTTCCCGGGCGACCTGCGCAACGACGTAGTGATTACCTGCACGCCGCTGTCCGTAGACAAAGACCACAGTCCGGAGGTCGCCGCGGCAATCGGAGCCGCCGCCGCGGTCTCGATTTCGGACATTCCGTTTAACGGACCGATCGCGACGGTCGCGCTCGGGCTTATCGACGGCGAGTTCATCATCAACCCCACGTCGGAGCAGAAAACCGTCTCCGAGATGTACTGCACAATCGCGGGTACGCGCGACAAAATCGTTATGATTGAAGCCGCCGCGAAAGAAGTTCCGGAGGACGCAATGTACAACGGAATCATCGCGGCGCACACGGAAATCAAGAAAGTCGTCGCGCTCATCGACCAAATGGTAGCCGAAATCGGCAAGCCGAAGTTTGAGTACAAGAAAGCGTCTTTCGACGACGAGCTGTTTCACGACATAGCCGAAAAGTTCTGCACGGACGTGGAATATTGTATGGATACGGACGACAAGAACGTCCGCGAGGAGCGGTACAACGCCGTCGTCGAGAAGTTCTATGAGGCGTTCCCCGACAAGGCGGAGACGATTACCGCGCAGCTCGAGGAAATCACCTACAAGATTCAGAAGAAAGTCGTCAAGGCGTGGCTGCTCGCGGGCAAGCGCGTTGACGGACGCGCCGCGAACGAGATTCGCCCGCTTGCCGCGGAAGTCGGCGTGCTGCCGATAGTACACGGTTCGGGACTGTTCACGCGCGGTCAGACGCAGGTGCTGTCCGTCGCGACGCTCGACACGATCGCCGCGTTCCAGAAGCTCGACACGATTCACGAGGAAACGTCCAAACGCTATATGCATCACTACAACTTCCCGTCGTTCTCCGTCGGCGAGGCGCGCGGTTCGCGCTCCACGTCGCGGCGTGAGTACGGACACGGCGCGCTCGCGGAGAAAGCTCTCGAACCCGTGCTTCCGACGCTTGACGACTTCCCGTACGCGATACGCGTCGTCTCCGAAGTGCTCAGCTCGAACGGCAGTACGTCGCAGGGCAGTATCTGCGGCTCGACGCTTGCGCTTATGGACGCCGGAGTACCGATTACGGCTCCGGTCGCGGGCATTTCCTGCGGTCTCATCACCGGGGACGACGGAGAGTGGACGACGTTCATCGACATTCAGGGCGTCGAGGACTTCCACGGCGAAATGGACTTCAAGGTCGGCGGTACGAAAAAGGGTATCACCGCGATTCAGATGGATCTTAAGAACGACGGACTCATCTATCCGGTAATCAAAAACGCGCTTGAAACCACGCGCGAGGCGCGGATTCAGATACTCGACGAGATTATGCTCCCGGTCATCGCGGAGCCGCGCGCGGAGCTTGCGGAAACCGCGCCGAAGATGATTTCGATGAAGATTAACCCGGACAAAATCCGCGAGGTTATCGGCTCCGGCGGCAAGGTCATTCAGAAAATCGTCGCGGAAACCGGCGCGAAAGTGGACGTCGAGGACGACGGCAGCATTTACATCGCGTCCGTTGACATCGAAGCTTGCCGCGCGGCGAAGCGTATGATCGACAACATCGTTTTCGTTCCGGAGACGGGCAAACTGTACTTCGGGCAGGTCGTCCGCGTCATTCCGATCGGCGCGTTCGTCGAGCTTGTGCCGGGCAAAGACGGTATGGTGCACATCAAGGACCTCGAGTTCAAGCGCACCGAAAAGGTTGAGGACGTTATCAACGTCGGAGACTACACCTGGGTCAAGGTCGCCGAGATTGACGAGCGCGGGCGCATAAATCTGTCCCGCAAGGAAGCTATCCGCGAGCGCGAGGCGGCGGGGCTTCCGATAGACAAAGAGTAACCGGCACTGCGAACGCAGAGCGCAGGAGCGCGGTACCGCGCTCCTGCGCTTGTTATTGTACGCCGCAGCCATATTTTACGTTCGCCGTTGCGGTATAATATCCGCAGGCGGATATTAACCTTATTTAAGCTGATATACCACAACGGCACTTCGTGCCTGTGGTTGCTATCCGCAGAACGCC
>JAITNK010000123.1 GCA_031290515.1 Oscillospiraceae bacterium | reverse complement strand
GGCGTTGGTTCGCGATAGAGTTGCTCTCGCCGTTTTCGTTCGGGTCGTCACGCGAGAGCCGCTGGTACAGGATTGTGAGCTTGTCCTGTTCCGCGATTTTGCTTGTCTTGTTCATCAGCTGCTCCTTTCGGGCAGCTGCCCCGTCCGCATTGGTTCGGCGTTTTCGGACTGGAAGTCCAGTCCGCTGTTTCGTGCGAGTCGCAGGATTTTATCCTCTAACGTCTCGCGTGTGTTCGTTGCGAAATACGCATTGGCGGTATACACCGTGGAGCCAACCGGGGTCCCCGCGAAGTCCGCAGACTTCGTGGGGCGGAAGTCCGTTTCCGCAACCTTAGCGGCTCGCGCCCGTCAATGACGGCGGTCGCAGCCGCGCCCTGCCGGGCGGTTGTGGTTGTCATAGATTGGTCTCCTTTTCAGTTTTGATTTTATTGGAAATATTGTTCCGCGCAGTTTAGATTTCCTTGCTCACCGAGCCGCGACCCTTTCCAGCCGCGCACGAATGCCCCCAAAGACGTATCTCAGTCTAAGCGGTGCTTCCCCCGGTCTCGCGCTCTTAACGAATATCGGACGTCCGCGACACGCCCTCGCGTGCCGCAGCCGTAATCCCGCTCGCGATAATCGCTCTGATTGCACCCTGCGAATATGAAGAAGAGACCGCAACCCGGCGGGTTGCGGTCTCTTCTGGCTCCCCCTGTTGGGCTCGAACCAACGACCCTTCGGTTAACAGCCGAATGCTCTACCACGCAACCGGATTCACACCGGAAAACGCAGTAAGGGAAATTCACAAAACCGCACTACACACGTTGTATCAGCGTCCGCGCGGACGGCACTACACGCACAGCGGATATGCATTTCACGACCTCAACCGCACAATTGCCTTGCGGTAACGCTCAATGTGCTCAGAACGCTCGTCGCCAAATATCAGTGTCGTTACGGCAATCATCTTCTCATAAATCGCGGCGGATTCGTCCGGTAAACTGCGGCACTCGTCAGGAATATCGCAGCCATACGCCGAGGTTTGCGTCAGCAGACTCAACGCGAATATCGTATACTCCGCGAATTCGCGCACAAGTCCGAGCTGACATTCCCGCGCTTGCGTCCAACGTCCGCGTTGCAGGTGCGCGTCCGTCCGCGCCCACAACTGCCAAAAATTGATGTCGCTCGGCAACTCGGAGAGCCACCGCTCCGTTTCGGCTTCGTCCTCCGCGACGTACAGCAGCGCGTGGATTGCCGAGTTGCGGTACCGCTGAATCGGGCATTTGTCGAGAATCAGCCGCGCGAGCTTGCGCAGCAGCGGTTTTTCCTCCTCAAACATCTCATCGTCGTACCCGCAGAACAGCGAGTGTAAGCGCAGGTGAATCACGCGCCAGTCGTTCGGGAACTCGCGGTATGCCGTCCGCGCGAGCGCGTTCTTCTCACGGTCCCGCGCCGGCAGTGCGGTTTCAAGCGATTCATATTCCGCGATAATCGCGTCAATGCGCTCGTCGGAGCGGATTTTGTCGTTGCCGATAAGTTCGTCGATTGTGACGCCGAGCGTGTTCGCAATCGGTGACAGCAGCGTGATATCAGGGTAATTCTCGCCGGTTTCCCACTTCGACACGGCTTTCGCCGTCACGCCGAGAAAGTCGGCGAGTGCCTCCTGCGTAAGGTTTTGCTCGCTGCGCAGACGTCGGATATTCTCCGCGATATAGATACTCATTTTGTTTGCGCTCCTCAATTTTTGAAGTTTTTTGGTATCGTAGTCACAGTATAAACCCTGTGGCGCGTTGCGTCAACCGCTCCGTTCGCGATTCGAATCCGAGCGCGCGTCGGAACCGATAATAGGTGATGGAACCAATTGAATGGATAAACATGTAAAACGAGTTGGTGATTAACGTATTGTGCACATAAATAGCGTCCAGCGACGGTACGCCGCAGCGTGCGCTGACGCTGCCGCACACCAACGCAAGTCTACTGCGGCAATGATATAGCGACAGTCTTGTACATTGTACAAGACTGTCGCTATTTGTGGTCATAGACGGCGGCGGTCGCCTGAGACAAGTATGGCTCCCCCTGTTGGGCTCGAACCAACGACCCTTCGGTTAACAGCCGAATGCTCTACCAACTGAGCTAAGGAGGAATATGCGATTCGCGGCGGCGGTGAATACTACCACGCCGCAACGTCTGATAGTTTAGCATATGCCGCGCGCGTTGTCAATAGCTTTTTTGAGATTTATTGCGCCTGACACACGCCGCGCCGCTTCAAAAAATATTTTCGGCTTTTTTCGCAAAACCGCTTTACAGCCCCCCAACCCCAGTAGTATAATGCAGTATAATTTATTTTAAGGAGAACCTGCAATGAAGAAACTACTCCCGCTCATTCTCGCGCTGACGCTCGCGTTCGCGCTGTTCGCGTGCGACAAGAAATCAACGGCTCCCGCGACCGCCGCCGAGTGGCTCGACCTCGGACAGAAGTACCTGCTCGACCTCGACTTTGAGCAAGCAATCGTTGCGTTCGACAACGTAATACGGATAGAGCCGAAAAACGTCAAAGCGTACATCGGACTCGCGGACGCTTACGTCGGTCTCGGCGAAACGGACAAAGCAATCGCCGCGTTGCAGGAGGGAATCGCGAACGCGGACAACAAGCTGCGGCTCGAAAACAAGCTCGCGGAGATAGAGGGCGGCATTGCGGAACCGCAAACCTCGCCGCCGGAGCCGGACGCGTCGTCCGCACCGTCTCCCACGCCGTCGCCGCTACCCACACCCACGCCGACGCCGAATCCCATAGCGGTTTTTGACAGCGTTATCGCGCAAAACGGTGAGTTCCACAGCAACTATGACGCTGAAGACGGTTTTGAATATTACAATTATTACGGTGAAACTTTTGTCGGCGGATTAGCGCACTTTGAGGGTTTTGAGTATACAATTAAAAATTACGGCAGCCCCCTCGATATGTCGGAAGCAGGCTATTCGCTTATCATTACCGACGACGGAACGGCGAACTGGCACGCCGAAAGTTTTAATGTTCCTATCGACGCGGTTTATTACGCCGGCGGCGTTGTCATCGGCAGCGAGGTTACGTTTGCCGCCGAAGAGTCCGCCGTCGACGCCGGTACGCTCGACGTAAAAGTGTCCGGATTTTTCACGGTTGAAACACACAGCACCGCAAACGGCGTCTACCTTGTTACTGTAGGGATTGTCCTGTCGAAAGCTCAGGCGCTGGAGTTTTTGGATACGGGCGCAATTTCGGATTATCCCGGATTCGACTTTTCCGGGTTGAGTGAAGTCATCTCCAAAAAATAAGATTTCCGCATACACAGCGTTCGCCGCCGACTTGCGTCGGCGGCGAACGCCCGGCGATGTGCGCCCCTAATTATACTTCTGCATCGCCGCGTCAAGCCCCTGCTCTATGATGCAGCGGACGCAGTCCGCCGCGCGGGCGGCGGCGCGCTCCATTTCGCTGCGGTCAAAGCCGGTGAACGCGGACAGCACCCAGTCCGCCGTATCAAGCTCCGCGTTCGGCTTGCCGCCAACGCCGATACGGACGCGCGGAAAACCGTCCCCGCCGCACTTTTCGCTGATGTCGCGAAGTCCGTTGTGACCGCCCGCGGAGCCGTCCCGCCGCACCCGCAGTTTGCCGAGCGGCAGCGCAATGTCGTCCGAGACTGCGAGCAGCCGTTCGGGCGGCACTTTGTAATATCGCATAGCGTCCGCCGCCGCTTCGCCGGAGAGGTTCATATACGTCTGCGGTTTCATAAGCAGTACGCCCGCGCCGCCGATTTCCGCGCGCGCGGTCAGCGATTTGTGCTTCAGGCGGTCGATTTTTATTCCGAGGGACTTTGAAAGAGCGTCCCCGCACATATAGCCCGCGTTATGCCGCGTGCCGTTATACCGCGCCCCGGGGTTCCCGAGGAACACGACGATATACGACACGCCGGTATGTCTCTTTGTAAACAGCGGCATTTATCTGAATATCTCGGAGATTGAAATCTCTTCGTGAATGCGGTCAACCGCCCGCGCGAACATTTCGGCGCAGGATATGTACTGAATCTTCGGGCTCGGCTCCGCGTTCGCGGGGTACGGAATCGTGTCCACGAGACGCAGTATCTCGATGTAACTCGCGTTTATGCGCTCAAGCGCGGGACCGGACAGTACCCCGTGAGAGGCGCAGGCGTAAATCTTCTCCGCGCCGCCGGTTTCGCGCAGAGCGACCGCCGCGTTGCAGAGGCTTCCGGCGGTGTCCACCATATCGTCGAAGAGTATGACGTTTTTGCCGCGCACGTCGCCGATGATGTTCATAACCTCGCTCTTGTTCGCGACCTCGCGGCGTTTGTCCACTATCGCGAGGTTCATTCCGAGCCGTTCGGCGAAGTTGCGCGCCCGCTTGACGCTGCCCACGTCCGGCGAGACTACCGTAAAATCGGGGTTGTCCTTGCCGAACACGTTTATATAATGCTCCGCAAGCAGCTTCCCCGCGAGCATATTGTCAACCGGAATATCGAAAAAACCCTGAATCTGGTCGGCGTGCAAATCCATTGTCAGTACGCGGTCGGCTCCCGCCGTCGTGAGCAGGTTCGCGACGAGCTTCGCGGTAATCGGGTCGCGCGCTTTTGCCTTGCGGTCCTGACGCGCGTAGCCGAAGTACGGCATTACCGCGGTAATCCTGTGCGCCGACGCTCTTTTGCACGCGTCGATGACGACGAGCAGTTCCATAAGATTGTCGTTGACGTCGTTGTCTCCGTACTTGCAGGTTGACTGGATAATGAACACGTCCGCGCCGCGCACGGGTTCCTCGATTGAAACGGAGACCTCGCCGTCTTTGAATTTCGATACGACGCATTCGATGGCGCGTCCGCCCGCGGGGTGATAATCCGCGATTTTCCGCGCAAGCTCCGGGTTGGAGTTGCCGGAAATAATGCGTACCGCGCTGTTTGCTGAAGCCATAGCAATATCCTCCTTATTAGCCGCTGTGTTTATTAGCCGCTACGTTTATTAGCCGCTCGGTCGGCGGAGCCTCCCGTCGCTCAATATTTTTCGCCGCGCGGCGGCTCAAAAACGCCGCTGCCGTTCCGTAGGCTCGCGGTGCGCCGCTCGCTGACGGAACGTTACTCGCGGCGGAGCCGTCTGCGACGGCTCTTCACGTTGCTTGCCGCTCGGTCGGCGGAGCCTCCCGCGCTCCGTGCTTACTGCGTTCGCACAGGGTACGCGCCTGCGGGCGCGGAGCCGTCTGCACCGGCTCATAGACCGCTTGGTCGGCGGAGCCTCCCGTCGCTCCGTGCTCGTAGACCGCCCGGTCGGGCAAAGCCCTCCCGCGCTCCGTGCCGGCTCTCACAGCTTTATCCGCTCATTACTAACCTCCCGGTCGGAGAAGCCGACCGGGAGGTTAATTTCTTTACGCTTCGGACGGGGTAATCAGCACCACGAGCATCTGGCTCGAGACGGTGCCGTTGTTGACGACCGACTTCTTCGTGTCCGGTCCGCAATGGAAACTGTCTCCGGCGAAAAGCGTCGTCGTGGACTCAAGTCCGTTGTCGCCCTCAACCTTAAGCTCCATTTGCCCCTCGATTATGTAATAGACCGACTCCTTGGGGTTCGAGCCGAATTCGCAGCCGCCGCCGGGGAGAAAGTGCGACAGCCCCATTGTGATTCCGCCGCGGTTAACGTCTTTCGGGTCGTGAAGCCGCGTTGTGCGTACGTCGAAGTGTCCTTTCGCCTCGTAGGTGTAGGACTCGTCTTTCCGCGTGATTTTATAGCTCATAAGATTTCCGCCTTTCAGACAGTTTTGCATTCGGGTACCCGCCGCGGATATTATACCGCGGGCGTTTACGCCGTAGCGGTATATCAGCCTGACTAAGGTTAATATCCGCATACGGTTATTATACCACCGCTCGGCGGCTAAGACAAGACGAAAATCTACGGAATATTCAAATATATTTTGAAATATCGAACCGAAGCCGCTCGATTATGCGTTTTTCGAGCCGCGAGATATAGCTCTGCGAGATGCCCATCATATCCGCAACCTCTTTTTGCGTGCGTTCCTCCGCGCCGCCGAGACCGAAGCGCATTATGATTATCTCGCGCTCGCGGTCGTTCAGCTTGCCGATCGCGTCGTGCAGGAGCTGCTTGTCAACGTCGTCCTCGAGCGGGCGCATTATCATATCCGCGTCCGTGCCGAGCGTATCCGACAGAAGCAGCTCGTTGCCGTCCCAGTCGGTGGACAGCGGCTCGTCGAACGAAATCTCGCCCCGACGCGCGCTGTACTTGCGCAGGTACATAAGAATCTCGTTCTCGATACAGCGCGACGCGTAAGTCGCGAGCTTGATGTTCTTCGTCGGGTCGAACGTGCCGACGGCTTTGATAAGCCCGATTGTTCCGATCGAAATCAAATCCTCGATTCCGATTCGCGTGTTGTCGAACCGCCGCGCGATATACACCACGAGCCGCAGATTACGCTCGATGAGCGCGTTTTTCGCCTCGACGCTGCCCTCGGACAGTTCGCGCAGACGCACCGCTTCCTCCTCGCGCGACAGCGGCGGCGGCAGGGTCTCGCTTCCGCCGATGTAATAGATTCCGCCGCGGAGCGGGAGTCCGAGCGCTGACAGCAGTTTATCCGCGGCGCGCCGGACGCGCAGTCGGAGCCGCGCCGTCATCAGTTTGAGTTCGCTTTTTGTGAGTTTCATAGTTGTTACGCTCCTTATTTAGCCGCCCGGTCGGGCAAGGTTATTTACCGCTTGCCGGAAATGAATTCCGGCTTCGCTTATTAGCCGCTTGGTGTTTACCGCTTGGTCGGGCGAATCCCTCCCGTCGCTCCGTGCTCACATCGTTCGCACAGGGAACGCGACAGCGGTCGCGGAGCCGCCCGGTCGGGCGAAGCCCTCCCGTCGCTCAATATTTATCGCACTCTGCGGGCGGGTTGCGCCGCTTGCGAGCGGCGGGAACGTCCCGGGGGAACCACAGGGGGACAAGCCCCCCTATGGCTCCCCCGGACCCCCTCTGACCCCCCTTGGACGCGGAAATGGCGTTCGCTCCGCTCACTTTCGGTCGTTGCACAGCGCAGCCGCACTGTGCGCAGCGCAATCGGGACTTTTGTGCGTACCACCGAACAGTGCGGCGACCCGCCGCAACGACCCTGCGCGAACAGCGTGGGCGCGACTTCCGTTACCCTTAAGCCACGGGGAGAGTGCAGAGAGGGGGCGAGCGGCG
>JAITNK010000037.1 GCA_031290515.1 Oscillospiraceae bacterium | reverse complement strand
AGCCGGACAAGCAGCCCCCGCGCTTAATATTTTTATCCGGCTACGACCACCGGGAGTTTCGCGCACCGCGACGGGCGGAACCCGCGGGGAGAGTCCCGTCCGCCCCCGGGGAACGAAAGCCGCGCGGAGCCGGCTCCGTCATAGTCAATTGTCAATTTGAGTTGACCTGCGCCGAAATATGTGCTAAAGTAGGAGCCTAAGATGCCCGGTCGGCTGACGGTTGCGCGACCGCCGCGCGGCGGGAATCACCGTCTGCGGACGGTGAGGAGCAAAGAGGTGGCGGCTCAAACGCCGCTCGCCCCCTCTCTGCACTCTCCCCTTGGCTAAGGGGAACGGAAGTCGCGCTCACGCTGTTCGCGCAGGGTCGTATCACAGCACCGCCGCACTGTGCGGTGGTACGCACAAAAGTCTTGATTGCGCGGCGCAGTGTGCGGCTGTGCTGTGATACGACCCTGCGCGAACAGCGTGAGCGCGTTTTCGTTCCCCTTAGCCAAGGGGAGAGTGCAGAGAGGGGGCGAGCGGCGTTTGAGCCGCCCCCTCTTTGCTCCTCACCGTCCGCAGACGGTGATTCCCGCCCAAGGCGAACGCCCCGCGCTCCGCAGAGTGCGAAACCCTACCCCGCCACGGCGGGCGCGCAACGCCGTGCGTAGCGCGTCAATATCAAGAAAGGGTCAGGCTCCGAAAGCCGGAACCTAACCCTTTCTTTGTATGACGAAAACCTACTTCGCGATAGTTTCGCGCAGACCCTTGCCGGGCTTGAACTGCGGAACCTTCGTCGCGGGGATATTGATGGGTTCCTTCGTCTTCGGGTTGCGTCCGATGCGCGGCGCGCGCGCCTTCACGTCGAAAATGCCGAACCCGACAATCTGGACTTTTTCGCCCGAGACGAGCGCGTCGGTGATCGCGTCAAGCGCGGCGTCGAGCGCGCGCTCGCTGTCTTTCTTGGAAAGGTCGGTGGTCACGGCGATTTTGGCTACGAGATCTGTTTTGTTCATTGTTGAAATTCCTCCTGATTTTTGTTACTTAATTTTATATCTTAAAGACCGGTTTCGGACCGACTATAAGCAAAATGTAATTGATAACCGACGATGTACAATTGTCAGTTATCAGCCGCCGTTTCCCAGGTTTCAAACGCGGCGATGAACTCTTCGACCGCCGCCGTGAGCGCGTCCTCCGGGTCGGCTTCGTCTCGCAGGCACCGCTCCGCGAGCGCGAGCAGCTCCGCGCCCGGTCCGTCCGGCTTGTCCGAGTGGTTTCGGGCGAAATCCGCGACCGTGAAGCCCGCTTTCGCGGCTTTTTTGAGGACTTTCTCCGCCCGCCACAGCGCGGGCAGCGACTTTGCGACGGCGCGGAGCGAGTCCGTCACCGTCAGCTGCGACTTCTCAACGCGCTTAAGCTCGTCCCAGCTTTCGAGCACCGCGCCGCTCGTCTCGGCGACCGCGTCCCCGAAAACGTGCGGGTGGCGGTAGAGCAGCTTGCGAACCGTCGCGTCCGCGACGTCGTCAAGCCCGAACGCGCCCGCGTCTTCCGCGATGTCCGCGTGGAAGAGTACCTGCATCAGCACATCGCCCAGCTCCTCGCGGAGGTGCGCCGCGCCGCCCTCGTCAATCGCCTCGGCGGCTTCGTACGCCTCCTCGATGAGGTTGCGGCGAATCGACTCGTGCGTCTGCTCGCGGTCCCAGGGGCAGCCCTCCGGCGAGCGCAGGAGTTTTATCAGTTTTTGCAGGTCATAAACGCCGTATTTTTCGCGTCTTTGAAAAGATAACATATTTTTCTCCGCATTGCAAGCATTATTTTTACTTTTTCGGGCAATTCTGCGATTTTTTTCCGGACTGCCGTCTCCCGGCGGGATTTTGCCGCTACAGCCTTAAAAATTTTGCGATTTTTTCGCCGCGCGGCACAAACGTCAAATCCTCCCGCGTAATCGTGCGCGTCAGCACCACGAGCGCAAAGTAAACCGCCACGCCCGCGACGACCGCGACCCCGAGCGCGAGCACCGTGTCGAGCCGCGACGAACCGAGAACGCGCGCGAGCAGTCCGTTGACGCCCCACACCGCCGCGCCCATAATCACCGCGAGAATCACCGGTTTTACGAGTACTCGCATAAGCCGCGGGCGCGTTTTGACTTTCGCCGCGAGAAACGCGAAATTCAGCAGCGAAATCACGGCGTAACAGGTCAGCGTACCGAACGGAGAGCCGAGTATGCCTATGTTTTGCCGCGACACGAGCAGATAATCGAGCGTGATTTGCGCCGCGCCGCCAATCGGAAACGTAATCATAGGCACTTTTTCGTGACCGTTCGCCTGAAGCACGGCGGTCGTAATCTGCTGCGTACACGCGAAAAACGCCGCGGGTCCGAACACCGCGACGAGCCTGCCGCCGTCGAGCAGTCTGCTCGACCCGAACAGCGCGGCGTACACCGGCGAACCGAGTACCGCGAGTCCGACGGCGGCGGGCGCGGCGATAAGGCATATCAGCTTCGACGCGGACTCCGTGACGCTTTTCGCGCCCTTTTCGTCGCGCACGGCGACCGCCGCCGAAATCGCGGGCAGTACGGCGACAGTGACCGGCGCGAGCAGCGCGGGAATCATCGTGAACAGCGTCTGCGCCTGCGCGTATACGCCGTGCAGCGCGTCGGTAACGTCCTGCGGGTTATAGCGCAGCAGCGCGCGCTTGACCACAATCGTGTCCGCGAGCGTTATAATCGACATACAGCACGCGCCGAGCGTAATCGGTACGCTGACCCTGAATATCGTGCGGAGCGCGTCCCCCGCCGAAATGTCGCCGCCTTTGAGAACGAGCGCGCGGTCGGTGCGGCGGCGTTTCATCGCCATAAGCACCGGAAGCGCGAGCGCGAGTCCTATCACCGCGCCGGAGATTGCCCCCGCCGCGACGACTTCGCCGGACGCGCCGCGCCGCAGCAGGAGCCACGCCGCCGCGAGTCCGAACACGAGCTTCGCCGCGACCTCGACAATCTGCTTGACCGCCGTCGGCAGCATATCGGAAAAACCCTGACTGTACCCCTCGTACACCGACACGACGCAGCAGAGAAATACCGCGGGAGACAGCACGCGGATTCCCGCCGCAGCTTTCGGCGTCTGCATAAGCGCGGCGAGCTGCGGCGCGAAGAAGAACATCGCCGCCGACACCGCGGCTCCGACGACGGCGAACGCCGGGAGCGCGACCGTGAACAGCCGCCGCGCGGTGGCAATGTCGCCGCGCTCCGCCGCCGCGGATACGAGCCGCGACATTGCCACCGGAATCCCCGAGTATGAAATGGTGAGCAGCAGCGAGTAGACGAGATACGTCACCGTGAACAGGCTGTACGTCCCGTCGCCGAGCGAGCTGCTTTTGAGCAGGTTTGCGAGCGGGATTTTGAACACCGCGCCGATTATCTTCGCGAGTACCGCGGCGGAGGCGAGTATTGCCGCGCCGCCGAAAAAGCCCGGCCGCGCGCTTGTGTGTGTGTCGTGGGGCATAGTACTCCTTTATTTGCCGCTTGGAGGTTCGCGCAGTACCGCCTTGCCGCGCTTCTTTCGGGTCGTAACCTTTGGAACTTTTTTTGCTATTCACGCTATTCACCGGAAATGGATAACAACTTTGTAACTTTTAGTCCGCACCCCAAAATCAATATGCCCGAATCACAAGGTTTTGCACATTTCCCACCGAGTTATCCACCGTAAATTTCGCGAAATTTCGTCTTTGGTATTCATTCTCACGATGAAAACTCCTTGCAAATTCGGCTTCGGCAGTGAATAATTATTGCGGCGCAACGACCGCTGTCAAATACTGTATGTTGAGTTATTGCATATATGCTTACTATGCGTTTTCCGCTATTTCTTCGCTCTGCGGAGCCGTATGTCCCGCCCCGCGAACGGCAGCACCGCGTATTCCCCGAGAATCCGGGACGCGATTTGCGCGCTGTACCGCCTCGTAACGTCCTCCGGCGACAGGTTTGACGTGATAATCGTCCGCTTTCGGGCGATAAGCCGCGAGTTGACGAGTTCGTACAGCGCGGCGTTCGTGAACGAGGTCTGCATTTCCGTGCCGAGGTCGTCGGCAATCAGCAGCTCGCACCCGCGCAGACGCTTCGCGCGCTCCGCCGCGGTCTCCGCGTCGCCCTTGCCGAATTTTTCGTCCTCGAGCAGCGCGAAAATTGACGGAATCGTGTCGTACACGACGGAGTACCCGCGCTCCGACACGCTCCGCGCGATACACGCGGCGAGAAACGTCTTGCCGAGTCCGGTTTCGCCGGTCAGGAACAGGTTGTTGAGCTTACCCTGCCCGAAATCCTCCGCGTACCGCACGGCGACGCCGAGTACGGCGGACATCTGCTCCCGCGTCTCCGGACTGTCGTCGTAATAAGACAGGTCGAAGCTCTCAAACCGTCCCTCGGATAACTTAAAGAGCGACGACAGCGCGCGGCGCGACTGCGTCTTGTACTCCGCGAGCAGGCATTCGCACAGCTCCGCCCCGACCCAGCCGGAGTCGCCGCACTTGCCGCAGAGCGGCGTACTGTCGAGCCAGTCCTCCGGATAACCGAGTATATGCAGTTCCCGCGACAGCGATTCGCGCGACGACGCGACGCGAGCGCGCAGCGGGTCGAGCGAGCCGCCCGCCGTCACCGCGCCGAGCAGTTCGTACATCGTCGCGGAAAGCTCCGCGGCGGCAGCCGCCGCCGCCGGAGACCGCGCGAAAACCTCCGTCTCGCGGGAGCGCAGCTCCGTCTCGCGGTCGCGCCGCCGCTCCGCGAGGGCGGCGCGCGCCATTGATAGGATTTTTCCGTCAGGCATATGGTTCTCCTTACTGCAACCGGCGACTGTGCGTTGTCAATTGTCGAGCAGCGACTTAATCCGCTCCGTCGCTTCGCGGCTCGGCGCGCGCCGTTCGTCGTGCGCGGACTGCGTCTCGCCGCGCTTTTTCGCGCCGTCCCGCGCCGCGATTTCCTCCGGCGTGTGGATTCCGCGGCTGTGCCAGCTGTTTATAATTGTGTTCATATACGGCAGCGCGCGCTTGCCCGTCTGCGTCACCGTGCGGTCGTAAGCGATTTCGACGCTCTCCGGCGGGAACCCGAGCGACAGCCACGTCTCGGCGTACTCGCGCTCCGTTTTCGTCGGACTGCGGTCGGAAATTTGCAACGCGCGGAACGCGGCGGCGAGGTCGGACCTTCGTTCGGCAAGCTCCGCAATGTGTTTTTCCGCGCGGTCAATCGTGAACACGCCCGCCGCCTCCCACGCGTAAGCCGCCTTTTCAATCGCCGCAACCGTCGGGCGCTTGTCCTCCCCGCGGCGGCGGCGCGCTTCCTCCGCGCAGTGCTGTATGACCATAAGTATAACCTCCGCCGGCATACCAAGCCTTTCAAAAAGCCCCGCGAGCCGCGTCAGGTCGTCGGACGAAAGCGGTCGCCCGAGAACGCTCTGCGCCTCGAGCGTGACCGCGGCGAACCCCTCCGGCGGCTTCGCCGCGGCTTCGCGCGGGGGTTCGGGTCCGGGCGCGGAGTCCTCCGCCGCACCGTCTCCGTCTTCGTACAGCACGAGACCGAGCTTCGCAAGCGTTTTCATCGCGGCGGAAACGTCCGCTTCGCCGCGGCCGAGCGCGCGCGCCGCGTCCGCCGTGGTGCCCTCGCCGCGCGTCGTCAGAATATGCAGATAGAGCAGCGCGGCGGTGCCGTCGCCCTGCTTTATGAGTTTTTGCGCCGCGTGTCCCGAGACGAGAATCGTCTCCGAAACCGGCAGGGAGAATCTTGGCATAGGGGTACCAACTTTTTTATTTTACCGCTCCGCACGGCAAAGCCGTGCTGTCGCTTGATTTACCGCTTGGTCGGGCGAAGCCCTCCCGTCGCTCCGTGCTCACTGCGTTCGCACAGGGAACGCGTCTGCGGACGCGGAGCCGTCTGCGACGGCTCTCCACATTGTTTGCCGCTTGGTCGGGCAAAGCCCTCCCGTCGCTCAATATTTTTCGCCGCGGGCGGGATTGGGTTTCGCACTCTGCGGAGTGCGGGACGTTTTCCCGGGGGACTACAGGGGCTTTGCCCCTAAAGCCCCCCGGAACCCCCCTTACCCCGGAGACGAAAATGGCGTTCGCTCCGCTCACTTTCGGTCGTATCACAGCACAGCCGCACAC
>JAITNK010000011.1 GCA_031290515.1 Oscillospiraceae bacterium | reverse complement strand
CTCGCTAATCTGATGCAGGTCGCCGGGGTTCGCGCCGAGTCCGACGCCGAGCGGCGCGCCGGCTCCGAAATACTCTTCGCCTTTGTGCAAAAACACGAACCACACGCTGCCGAGTTTCTTACCGCGCCCCGGCGCAAGCCCCTTTTCGTACAGCGGCACTTCCATATAGCGCACCATCGGCACCTCTGCGCCGCGCCATTCCTGCGGGAACGGCACCGACCACGCGCCGTCATACTCCGCCTTTCCGCTGTGCGGACTGCCGGCGTCGTCGTCCGGGAAACGGTCGAATCCGCTGACTTCTTTGTCGAGCAGCATTTCCCGCCACTCGGCGGCGGCGGCGGAACCGCAGGCTACCGCGCCGTTGTCGTTCGGGAACACAAACATATAATTTGTTTGGTTATCGTACGCGCTGTGAACCCGCAGAAACCCGGCGGCGGCGTTTTTGAGCGCGAACGACGCGTCTGCCTCCGGCAAGCGCACCGTGACCTTTTCGACGGTCGAAAGCGGCTCCGCGAGCGGCTTTATGCTGCGGTCCGGCAGCGGCGGAATCGGAATCGTCGGCGGAACCGAATAAATCCATTTCAGTTTTAGCTTGGATAACCACCACCAACCTCCAAAAAAGAGAATCACGGCGGCGGCCATAAATATGTATTTCATAACACTTTGTCCTTTCTTCGGCGGCGGATTTTTATCCGCCGCCGCTTTATTGCTTTCCGCTACGCCGTTACCGGCGGCGAGCCTCCGGGGTTGAACACGGAATCGAGTACCGACACCGAAACGAGAATCCGCAATTTCTCGTCGTCCGTCAGCGACCCGCCGAACGGCAGAGTTTCGTCAAAACGCTCCGGCGCAATGCCCGCGTATGACGCGATAGTTTCGGGCGTTATTCCGTTCCGGTCCCGCAACACCGCGGCTTTTAGCCCCGCGATTGCATCGGCGCGGCGGCGAACGTGTCCTTAACCGTGTTCCCGGCGAGAATCGAGAGCCGCGCACCAGTGCCGCTAGTTTCTGCGCGTCCTCGCCCTCCGTAGCGGGCACGCCCGCGGACGCGATTACGTCTCCGACAAAAGCCGCGTCGTATCCCGTCGCCCGCGCGAGCGTTTCCGCGGTGATTCCGTGCTCGTATATCGTATCGAGCCTGAAAAAATTATCCGCCATTTTGTACCTCTTTCCGGCGCGTTGCGCCTGTCGAATGTTGTATCGTTGCTGTGTTTGTCTGCCGTCTCATTTGTATCCCGCCCGGCGCGCTTCGCGTCAGGCGGAAAAATCCCACGGCGGACCGGTCTCGGTCGTCATCGCACCGTCTCCTTTCGTTCAGAAATGTGTGTCTCTACCCTAAATAACGCACAGGAAGAGAAAAACCCTACAACATTTTCAAAAATATTTTGCATACTGACATAATACAACATTTTCAGCGCAAACGCAAATGACAATTTGGATACAATTGTTTACAGTTTCGGAGAAAAACTGTAACTAATTAAACGCAGTGTTATAAACGGTTACAGACTGTAACCGCCTGTAACAACTCCGTAACTGTCTGCGCGCCGCGGCGCGCAAACAGGGCGGGCTGCTGATACGCCTTTTCATCGAAAATCCTCCTTTTGTGCTATTATTATAAAGTATAACACGCAATAGAAAGAGCTTCAATACTCATTGGGTACTCATTTGTGATAATCTTTCATTTTTGCCGTTTTTTACAACATTCCGTTCCGTTTCATATCCCGGCGGTACGCGAACCACACAATTCCGAGCAGCAGCGCAAACACGACCCCGGAGCCGACGCACGAGACGACAAACGCTCTGAAAAACGTCACCTCGGACAGCTTGTAGACTTCCTCCGCGTACAGTGCGGAAGCCGGTACACCGAACGCGGCGAGTTTGCCGAGTCCGAAGATTATCGCGGCGGAGACCGCGCCCTGAAGCAGCTTCCCCGCGATGTATGTGCGCACCGAAAGCCCCGACTCCCCAATGAACGACAGCACCTGCGAATGCACCGAAAGCCCAGCCCAGCCGAGCATAAACGCCGCCATAGCGACCGACGACGCGATTTGCCCCTCCGCGCCGCGCAGCGTCCATACGCCGGAGGATATTTCGATTACCCCGGTCAGCATACGCTCCGCCCACGGCGCGGTCATACCGAACGGCGCAAGCAGTTCTCCGACGAGCCGCGCCGCCCACGGAAGCGCGCCCGATATGAACAGCAGTTTTATCAGCACGGTGAAAAATATCACGAAGCCGCATATGTTTAGCGTCGAGGTGAACGCCGTCCCGACCGACTCCGAAAACGCCGGCAGAAAACGCATCGGCTTTGCCGTCCGCGGCTTTCGCACGTCCTCCGCGCGGGAGCGTCCGTAGAATCTGAACAGCACTCCGACCAGAACGGACGCGGCGGTGTGCGCGAGATACAGCAGCAGCCCCACCTTACCGCTGCCGAACACTCCCGCGCCGACGACCCCGAATATGAACGCGGGACCGGAGTTGTTGCAGAACGACAGCAGACGCTCCGCCTCGGTCTTTGTGCAACTCCCGTTTTCGTAGAGCGAGATTACCGTCTTCGCGCCGACCGGATAACCGCCGACGAATCCGAGCACGAACGCCGCCGAGCACGAGCCGCCGACGTTGAACAGCGGACGCATTACGCGTCCGAGCGCGCGCGACAGGTGCCGCGTCACGTCCGTCCGCACAATGAGCGTACTCAGCACGAAAAACGGGAACAGCGACGGCACAATCGCGTTCAGGCAGAGCGAAATCCCGTTTTTCGCCGCATCCACCGACTCTTTCGGGTAGACGACGAGCGCGGCAATCGCGCCGAAAATCCCTATCAGTTCCGCCGCCTCGATGATTCTTTTCCGGCGCATAGCGTTACTCCTCTCCGGCGCGCAGCCCGCGTGCCGTCCGCGTTTTAATATATTCGCGTCTGTCAAGTTTTTGACTTCCCGGACATAGATTTGTTGCGGGTGATGTTATGAAACCGTTTGGAAAGCGCGGTCTGACGGAGACCGTGTCCGAGTTCTTCAATCTGCCGGCGGAGACTGCCGGCGCAAACCCCGTGATTACCGTCACGGGCAGCCGCTCCGTCCGCGTTATGTACCACGCCGGAATACTCGAGTACGGCGCGGAGCTTATCTCCGTAAACTGCCGCGGTATGATAGTGTCGGTTTACGGCGCGAAGCTCGAAATTCTCTCTATGAACTCGGAGGAAATGCTGATTCGCGGCGACATTTCGAGCGTCGGGCTGGACTGATATGAGAGCCGCAAATTATCTGCGCGGAGTCGTCGAAGCGGAGACGAAAGCGGTGTATCCCGAGCGTTTCGTCAACATCTGCGCCGCGAACGATGTTGGATTCTGGGATATGTGCTCCGGGGACGGCGTCGTCCGCGCCTCGATGTACGCCGCGGACTTCCGCAGACTGCGCCGGCTTTCGCCGGAGCTGGGATTCGAGGTCACGCGGATAAACCGCGCCGGACTTCCGTTTTTCCTGCGTAAAATGCGCCGCCGCCATATACTGCTCGCCGGACTCGCGGCGGTATTTATCGCGCTCCGCGTGTCGGCTATGTTCGTTTGGACAATTACGGTATCCGGCAATACGGAGGTACCGTCGCGCGAGATACTGCGCGCGCTGCGCGAATCCGGCTTCTCGCGCGGGACGTTCGTCTACTCCGTGAAGAGCGAGGTGCTCGCGAACGACGTTATCCTGAAAATCCCGGAGCTGTCGTGGCTCGCCGTCAACCTGTCGGGCGCGCGCGCCGAGGTGCTTGTACGCGAACGCGTGCCGAAACCGGAGCTGTCCGACGAGACACTGACGTTCTCGGTCGCCGCGGCGAAATCCGGCGTTATCACGAAGCTCAGCGTGCTTGAGGGCAGTCCGCTCGTCGCCGTCGGCTCGACGGTAACGGCGGGCGAAACGCTCGTCTCCGGCGTCGTCGCCGACCGGCGCGGCGGCGCGCGCGCGGTTCACGCGCTCGCGAACGTCGAGGCGCGGACCTGGTACGAGCTTTCGGCGCGTATGCCGCTCGGTATGTCGGCGAAGCGTTACACCGGCAGAGAGAAAACCGTCCGCTCGCTGAACGCCGCCGGAGCCGCGCTTAATCTGTACCGCAACGCAGACCCGTTTCCGGACGGCTGCGACAAGACCGTGACGCGGTACACGCCGTCGCTTCCCGGGGGCGCGGCTCTGCCGCTCACGGTGACGACGACGCTCTTCCGCGAGTATGAGCTTGTGCCGGCGACCGTCAGACCGGAGGGCGCGGAGGAATTTCTGAAGCGCGGTCTCGAGCGTCGTCTGCTCGACTCTGTCGGCGCGGGCGCGGTGCTTAAGCTCGCCTGGACGGTGAGCGCGGAAAACGGCGTGATGACCGTAACGCTGTACGCCGAGTGCCTCGAACAGATAGCGGTAAGCGTCCCGGAGTGAATCCTTTTGCGTTTTTTTACAGAAATCCGGCGCGTACCGGCGGAAACTTACGTTAAAACGCCGAAAAGTATCGGTTGTGAATATTTTATTAAATTTCGGCTTGACAAGTCGAATCGTTTTCGCTATAATCAGGACAGTAAACAATGGTGTTTGCGGATTAAGCCTGTTCTTCCCGAATCGGACGGCTCCGCGCACCGTTATTTTTTTGTCCGCCGCCGTGCGGAATATTTCAACCCGAAGGAGTACACAATAATATGAAAGACGTTCCCTCCGTGTTCGGCAGTCTCGTATTCGGCGACGCGGTTATGAAAGCGCGTCTGCCAAAGGATATTTACAAGGCTCTTCAAAAGACAATCAAGGAAGGCACCCATCTCGAGCTTGACGTGGCGAACGTCGTCGCCTCCGCAATGCGCGACTGGGCGGTCGATCTCGGCGCGACGCACTTCACGCACTGGTTCCAGCCGATGACCGGTATCACCGCCGAGAAGCACGACAGCTTCATCTCGCCGCAGGGCGACGGCACCGTTATAATGGAGTTCTCCGGCAAAGAGCTTGTCCGCGGCGAGCCGGACGCGTCGTCGTTCCCCTCCGGCGGACTGCGCGCGCCGTGTGAGGCGCGCGGATACACCGCGTGGGACCCGTCGAGCTACGCGTTCATAAAGGACGGTACGCTGTGTATTCCGACGGCGTTCTGCTCCTACACCGGCGAGGCTCTCGACAAGAAGACTCCCCTGCTTCGCAGTATGGACGTTATCTCGAAGCAGGCTCTCCGTATCCTGCGGCTGTTCGGCAACACCACGGCAAAGCGCGTTCTCACGACGGTCGGACCGGAGCAGGAGTACTTTCTCATCGACAAGGCTGTGTTCCTGAAACGCCCCGACCTCATCTACTCCGGCAGAACGCTGTTCGGCGCGCGCCCCCCGAAAGGTCAGGAGCTTGAGGATCACTACTTCGGCGCGCTGAAGCCCCGGGTCTACGCGTTGATGAAAGAGCTTGACGAGGAGCTTTGGAAGCTCGGAATTCTCGCCAAGACGAAGCACAACGAAGTCGCGCCCGCGCAGCACGAGC
Source organism: Oscillospiraceae bacterium (assembly GCA_031290515.1). Classification (GTDB taxonomy): domain Bacteria; phylum Bacillota; class Clostridia; order Oscillospirales; family Oscillospiraceae; genus JAIRRO01. Next base: position 3,706 of record JAITNK010000011.1, on the reverse strand, counting down.
TTGCGCCGATATTCTCGACGACGAATATCGCCGCCGACCACAACCAGCTCACTATGGAGCTTATGAAGAAAATCGCCGATAAGCACGGACTCGCCTGTCTGCTGCACGAGAAGCCGTTCGCCGGGATAAACGGCAGCGGCAAGCACAACAACTGGTCGATCTCGACGGACGGCGGTCAGAATCTGCTCGACCCGGGCGACACGCCGTTTGACAACGCGCAGTTCCTGCTGTTCCTCGTCGCGGTAATCAAGGCGGTCAACAAGTATCAGGATCTGCTCCGCATCTCCGTCGCCTCCGCCGGAAACGACCACCGGCTCGGCGCGAACGAAGCTCCCCCCGCGATTGTCTCGATATTCGTCGGCGAAGAGCTGAACGACGTTCTTACCGCAATCGCCGAGGGCAAGAAGTACGCCGGACACGAAAAGGTTCAGATGGAAATCGGCGCGACTGTTCTGCCGCACTTCCCGAAAGACACGACCGACCGCAACCGCACCTCGCCGTTCGCGTTCACCGGCAACAAGTTCGAGTTCCGTATGCTCGGCTCCACGGTCTCGATTGCCGAGCCGAACATCGTGCTTAACACCGCGGTCGCGGAGATTCTGTCCGGCTTCGCCGACTCTCTCGAGAAGTCGAAAGACTTCATCGGCGACGTGGCGAAGCTCATCAAGACAACGATAACCGAAAACAGCCGCATAATCTTCAACGGCAACGGCTATGACGACTCCTGGGTCGCGGAAGCCGAGAAGCGCGGACTGTCCAACCTCAAAACGACGCCCGCCGCGCTGAAAGCTCTCCTCTCGAAGCAGAACACGGAGCTGTTCACATCGCTCGGCGTGTACAGCGAGAAGGAAATCGAGTCGCGCCACGAGATTTATCTCGAGAACTACTGCAAGACAATCAATATCGAAGCTCTTGCGATGCTCGATATTGTGAATCAGAAGATAATTCCCGCGGTCGTCGAGTACAAGACCGACCTCGCAAATTACTTCCACAAGATTCCGGACGGTCTCGACCAGTCGCTCGAGTACGACATTCTGAAGAAGCTGTCGGACGGCACGGCGGCAATCGGAAAGTCGCTCAAAGCTCTCGAAAACGCGGTCGCGGCGGCGAACGGCATATCCGACAGCGTCAAGGCGGCGGACGCGTTCCGCGAGAAAGTATTCGCCGCTATGAGCGAGCTGCGCATCGTCGTTGACGAGCTTGAGCTGATTGTCGGCTCGAAGTACTGGCCGCTCCCGACGTACGGCGAGATACTCTACTCGGTTATATAACGCCCGCACTCGCGTCCCGGCGTCCCCTACAACTTCATTCCACGCACAATGGCGTGCGCCCTGTCCGACTTTTCCGGGTCAGACGGGCGTACGCCTTGTTATATTCACCGGCGGTAAACAAAAAATCTATAAAACAGGAAGGAAAATGGAAAATGGAACTCACGAAGGAAATCCTTGACGGCTTGGAAAGCAAAATCGGAGGTTTGGAAAGTCTGCCGTTCGCAATTTGGTTTCTGATCGGCGCGGCACTCGTGTTCTTTATGCAGGGGGGCTTCGCAATGGTCGAAACCGGCTTCACCCGCGCAAAGAACGCCGGCAACATCATTATGAAGAACCTGATGGACTTCTGTATCGGCACGGTCGTGTTCACGTTTATCGGCTACTCGCTTATGCTCGGCGTTTCAAACGGATTTGCCGGCAAACTCAATCTCGACATTTTCAAAGATTTCGGAAACTATGACACCACGGCGGGATTCGTGTTCAACCTCGTGTTCGCGGCGACTGCGGCGACAATCGTATCCGGCGCGATGGCGGAGCGCACGAAGTTCATCAGCTACTGCGTTTACTCGGCGGTCATCTCGGCGATCGTCTACCCGATTGAGGCGGGCTGGGTGTGGAACGCCGGCGGCTGGCTCGCGCAGAAAGGCTATATCGACTTCGCAGGCTCGTCGGCAATCCATATGGTCGGCGGAATCACGGCGTTCATCGGCGCGGCGATTCTCGGACCGCGTATCGGAAAGTACGCGACCGACAAGAAAACCGGCAAAAAGACCGCGCGCGCAATCCCGGGTCACTCTATCACTCTCGGCGCGCTCGGCGTGTTTATCCTCTGGTTCGGCTGGTACGGCTTCAACGGCGCGGCGGCGACCGACGGCAGCGGTCTCGGTCTGATATTCCTCAACACGACGCTCGCGCCCGCGTTCGCAACCGTCGTCGCAATGATTTTCACCTGGATCAAGAACGGCAAGCCGGACGTTTCGATGAGCCTTAACGGCTCGCTCGCCGGACTCGTCGGCATCACGGCGGGCTGCGCGGACGTCAATCCTGTCGGCGCAATCATTATCGGCGTAGTCGCGGGCTTCCTCGTGGTTATCGCGGTCGAGGTTATCGACAAGGTTGTTAAGGTTGACGACCCCGTCGGCGCGGTCGCGGTACACGGCGTGAACGGCATCTGGGGTACTCTCGCGGTCGGACTGTTCGCCGTCACGCCGAAACTCGCCGAAGACGGAACGGAACTTTTGGCGCACAAAGGATTGTTCTATGGCGGCGGAAGCGAGCTTTTTGGCATACAGGCACTCGGCGTAGGCGCAATCGCGCTGTGGACCGCGGTGACGATGACAATAGTTTTCCTGATTATCAAGGCGACAATCGGTCTGCGCGTCAAAGCCGAAGAAGAAATCAGCGGACTCGACCTTCCGGAACACGGACTCGCAAGCTCATACGGCGGCTTCGCGATGGCTCCCGAGGTATTCCTGCCCGAGGGTTACACCGTTCCGCTCACCGCGGCGGTGCCTATCGACCAGGCGGTTCCGGTCACGAATACCGCGTCCGGTTCCGGCACCAAGCTCACAAAAGTCACGATTATCACGAATCAGACGAAGTTCGCCGGGCTTCAGGCGTCGCTCGACGCGCTCGGAATCACCGGTATGACGGTAACGAACGTCCTCGGCTACGGTATGCAGAAGGGTCACACCGAGGTCTACCGCGGCGTTCCGGTCGAAACAAAGCTGCTTCCCAAGGTTCAGGTTGACATCGTCGTCTCCAAAATCCCGACGTCGTCGGTCGTCGAGACGGCGAAGAAAGCTCTGTACACCGGAAACGTCGGCGACGGCAAGATTTTCGTCTACGACGTGGAAAATGTGGTCAAGGTTCGCACGGGCGAAGAGGGCTACAACGCGTTGCAGGACGACTGACGTATAACACAGTCGGCAAACCCCCGGCGGAATTTATCCGCCGGGGGTTTGTCCGCTTTATTCAGCTTTCCTCCCGCAACTTAACCGGAGGCGTAAACTATGGTGCACCCGGAGTCGGGTTAGGCACAACCAAAGGGTCGAGCGCAGCCGGGTCAACCGTAACCGGGTCTGCCGAAGACGACGCGAAAAAGCCCTCGTAGGTTCTGTTTTGTCCGTGTGGGCGGAACACCGCCTCGTAAGTATACACGTCGGCGGTATGCCCGGTAACTGCGTCGGTGTACTGCGACTTCAGTTCCCCAAGCCCGGACGAAGCGTTTAATCCTTTATACGCGCCCGAACCGTCAACCTCGATACTGCCCACAAGCACCTGCCCGTCGCTGTTCGGATAGTCCGGCATATCGTATATCTCGATGACTCCCGGCAGGCGGGGAGTATAGTTTATGGCGAACCAGTCTATATTTGAATTAGCCGTCCCGATTACGTTGCACGTCCAGCCTCTGTCAGGAAACCACGACATAGTTC
>JAITNK010000158.1 GCA_031290515.1 Oscillospiraceae bacterium | reverse complement strand
CCGGCAGAGCGGCTAATGCCGTGAGCGGGCGCGGTCAGCGCGAGCCGCGTCCGCAGACGCGTACCCCGCGCGAGCTTGCGAGCGCAGAGCGCGGGAGGGCTTTGCCCGGCAGAGCGGCTAATTAGTTTTTGCGGGCGCAAACAGCTCGTACAGCCCTATCAGCAGTACGAATACGCCGAAAACGCGGCGCACCGCGTCCGAGTCAAGCCCGGTCGCGAGAAACGACGCGCCGACCGAGACCGGCAGTCCCGCGACGACCGCGGGTATTACGGCGCGCCACTCGACGAGCTTATTCCTGATGTGCGAGTACAGCGCGGCGATTGACACCGGGATAAAGTACAGCAGGTTTATGCCCTGCGCGGTGTGCTGTTCTACGTTCGCGAAAACGGACATAAGAATGACGAGCAGCGTCCCGCCGCCGACGCCCCAGGACGAGATTACGCCGGTTACGGCTCCGGCGAGCGCGGCAAGTGCCCACATCATTTAAGCAAGCTCCGGATTCCGCCGTAAATCAGCAGCAGTGCGAACGCTTTCTTAAGCAGCTTCGCGGGTATCTTCTTGAACACCTTGCCGCCGACGATACCGCCCGCCGCGCCGCCGATCAGGTACGGCAGAGCCTGTCCGAAGTCGATGCCGCCGCGGAGCGTGTAAATCAGCGCGGACGCGGCGCAGAGCGGCAGTACGACCGCGACGGAGCTTGCGAACGTCTTTTTCTCGTCGAGCTTCGCCCAGCCGGCGAACAGCGGAATGATGAACATTCCGCCGCCGGAGCCGAAGAAGCCGTTCGCCGCCCCCGCGAGTACTCCGGCTACGGCGTAGCGTATTTTTACCTGTTTGGCGGTCGGTTCCGTCTTTTTCGTGTTTTTCATATGCTTATTTCCACAGTTTTATTATACCCCTGTCGTTGAGCCGTTTTACGGCAATCAGCAGAATCGGGAACAACGCCATACCGGTTATTCCGGCGGTGCAGAACCCTATGTACATCGCGGCAAGCGCGGCGAGCGGCGGTAAACCGAGCTGCGCGCCGACGAACTTCGGCTCCAGTATGTTGCGGACAAGCAGTATGACGGCGAAACCGGCGAGCAGCGTCGCGCCGCGCGTACGGTTCCCGCCGATTACCGCCGCGATTCCCCACGGTACGAGCGCGGTGCCGACTCCGAGTACCGGGAACAGGTCCATAACCGCGATTAAAAGCGCGAGGAGCGCGGCGTAGTCGCTGCGGATAATGAAAAGCAGGAGCAGAAGCTCAAAAAATGTCACCGACGCAAGCATAAGCTGCGCTTTAAGCCATTTGCCGAACGTCCCGCGGAGGTCGCTCTTGACCGCGAGCAGAGTTTTGCGGCGACGCTCCGGAATCTGCCGCATTATGAACGCGGTTATCGCGCCGTACCCGCTGCTGATAAAAAACGTGCTGACGGCGCAGGTCACGAGAAACACGAGCGTTTTCGGCGTGCTATGCGCCGCGCCGGACAGAAACTTCACGATTCCGCGCGACAGTCCGGAGAGCAGTTCCGCGCTTCGGGCGTAAAGTCCGTCAAGCGACTCGGACAGAAAGCTCTGCACTTCCGGCGGAGCCGCGAGTATATACCCGCGCAGTCTGGCGTTCACCGCGGCGAAAACGTCGCTCAGTTTGCCGAGCAGCGCGGGAATGTCTTTCGCAACCGCCGCAAGCTCGACGACGATATGCCCCACGGCGAGCGCGAAAACCGCGATTACCGCCGCGAACAGCAGCGCGACCGACACGCCCGCCGCCGCCGCGCGCGGCAAACGCGCGGTCTTTACGAGCAGACGCACGAGCGGCTCCGCCGCGCGGGACAGCGCGAACGCGACGATAAACGGCAGCGTCCACCGCGCGGCATACCTGACGAAGAAGTATGCGCCCGCGGCGGCGGCGGCGAAGTACAGCGCGGCAGTGAGACGCCGCGCGCGGAGAGTATCGGTCACGCGCCGCGCACCTCCTTTTGCCGCCCGCCGGCAAACTTAACACTTGCAAAACATCGCACTATGTGGTAGTATACTATTTCAAAGCGAATTATATACGCGCCGCGGACGGCTCCTCGCCCGCAGGCGCGTTCCCCGTGCGAACGCAGTGGCACGGAGCGACGGGAGGGCTTTCTCACCCCGCAAAGTCTGCGGACTTCGCGGGGACCCCGATTGCCCGACCGCGCGGCAAACAACGTGGAGAGCCGTCGCGGACGGCTCCGCGCCCGTAGGCGCGTTCCCTGTGCGAACGCAGTGAGCACGGAGCGACGGGAGGGCTTTGCCCGACCGAGCGGTAAATAAGCGACCGCACGGCTTTGCCGTGCGGAGCGGTAAATGAAAGGTACATTAACTATATGTTTGGTGTTGCGGTACTGGGCTTCGGAGTAGTAGGCTCCGGCGTGGCGGAGGTGCTTTCGGAGAACGCGGAGGTGGCGGAAAAGTCCGCCGCGTCGCCGCTCAAACTCAAATACATTCTCGACGTGCGCGACTTCCCGGGGAACCCGTTTGAAAAGCTGATTGTCCGGGATTTCGCGGTTATCGAGAACGACCCGGAAATCCGCGTCGTCGTCGAGACTATAGGCGGGGTCGGCGTGGCGCAGGAATTTACGCGGCGCGCGCTTTCGGCGGGGAAGAGCGTCGTCACCTCCAACAAAGAGCTTGTCTCGAAATTCGGCTTCGAGCTGCTCGAGCTTGCCAAGGCTAAGGGCGTGAACTATCTGTTCGAGGCGAGCGTCGGCGGCGGAATTCCGATTCTGCGGCCTATCACACAGTGCCTCGCCGCGAATAAAATATTAGAGGTGTACGGCATACTGAACGGCACGACGAACCACATTCTCACCGCTATGCTGAAAGACGGCGCGTCTTTCGACGACGCGCTGCGCGACGCGCAGACCCGCGGATACGCCGAGCAGAACCCGAGTTCCGACATCGACGGAACCGACGCGTGCCGGAAAATCTGCATACTCGCAGACCTCGCTTTCGGCAGACATATGAACCCGGACTGGGTCAAAACCGTCGGAATCCGCGCTGTCTCCGCGGACGATGCGCGGTTCGCGTCCGCCGGCGGCTATAAAATCAAGCTGCTCGGACGCGCCGTCGCGCGGGACGGCGGCAAGGTCGCGGCGTACGTCGCGCCGCACCTCGTTCCCGGCGGCAATCTGCTCGCCTCGGTGGACGGCGTTATGAACGCGATTGTCGTCCGCGGAAACGCGGTGGGCGACGTGATGTTTTACGGCGCGGGCGCGGGCAAACTGCCGACGGCTTCGGCGGTCGTCGCGGACGTTATAGACGCGGTCAAACACGACGCCGCGCGCAAGTGGATTTCGTGGGGAGAGGGCGACGAGAGTATGATGTACGACTCCGCCGCGCTCGTAAGCCGCTGGTACGCAAGGGTTTCGGCTCCGGAGGGCAGCGTCAAGCGCGTGTTCCCCGACGCGGAGATTCTCGGCGGCGACACGGCTGAAACCGGGTTCATCGTCGCGCCGCAGAGCAAAAAGAGCGTCGAAGTGTCCCTCGGCGGTTTCGGGGTGCTGAGTTTGTTCCGGGTGATAGATTAGTAAGGCAAGGAGCTATGTAAAATATGGCTTTAGTTGTAAAAAAATTCGGCGGAAGTTCCGTCGCGGACGCGGAGAGAATCCGCCGCGTCGCGGGGCTTATCGCCGAGGATTACTCGATGGGACACGACCTCGTCGTCGTGCTGTCCGCGCCGGGCGATATGACCGACGACCTCATCGAAAAAGCGCGGGAAGTCAACCCCAAAGCGTCGCGCCGCGAAATGGACGTGCTGCTGTCCACCGGGGAGCAGACCTCGGTCGCGCTTATGGCGATGGCTCTCGAGGCACTCGGGCTGCCCGTGGTGTCGCTGACCGGGTGGCAGGTCGCCGTCCGGACGAACACGGAGTACTCGAACGCGCGAATCGAGCGCATCGACAAGGAGCGCATAGAGTCCGAGCTTGACCGCAGACGAATCGTACTCGTCGCGGGCTTTCAGGGGCTGAACAAATACGACGACATTACGACGCTCGGACGCGGCGCGAGCGACACGACCGCCGTCGCGCTCGCCGCCGTACTGCGCGCCGACAGCTGTCAGATATACACCGACGTTGACGGCGTGTATACGGCAGACCCGCGCAAGATTCCGGGCGCGCGCAAGCTCGCGGAGATTACATACGACGAAATGCTCGAACTCGCGTCGCTCGGCGCGCAGGTACTGCATAACCGCTGCGTTCAAATGGGCAAACGCTACGGCGTTGAAATTGAGGTTCTATCGAGCTTTGAGCGCAAGCCCGGCACAAAAGTCAAAGAGGTGACAGATTTGGAAAAGACAAAAATCTCCGGCGTCGCCCGCGATACCGAGGTATCCCGCATCGCGCTCGTGGGACTGCGCGACGAACCGGGCGTGGCATTCCGCGTGTTTCAGACGCTCGCCCGCGACAAAATCGTCGTGGACATTATTTTGCAGTCGATAGGGCGCGACGGGACGCAGGATATTAGTTTCACCGTCGCCCGCGCGGACACGGAGCGCGCCGCGTCTCTGCTCGCCGCGCAGCAGACGCAGCTCGGCTTCGCGCGGATAGATACGGACGACAAAATCGCGAAAGTCAGCATTGTCGGCGCGGGAATGATGTCCGCGTCCGGCATAGCGGCGACTATGTTTGAGGCGCTCTACGACGCGGAGGTCAATATCGGTATGATTTCGACAAGTGAAATCAAAATCTCCGTCCTCGTGGACGAAGCGGACTCCGACCGTGCGGTGCAGGCGATTCACCGCAAGTTCTTCGACTGATTTTATGCAGCTTTCCTCAAAAATCAACGAGCGGATATACAGCGAAGCGCGGTCTGCGCGCGCCGCGTCCGCAGACGCGGTCCCCGTGCGAGTTTGCGAGCACGAAGCGTCGGGAGGCTTTGCCGACCAAGCGACATATAGCGAAGCGCGGACAGCGCGAGCCGCGTCCGCAGACGCGTTCCCCGTGCGAGTTTGCGAGTACGAAGCGTCGGGAGGCTTTGCCGACCGAGCGACATATACCGAAGCGCGGACAGCGCGAGCCGCGTCCGCAGACGCGTTCCCCGCGCAAAGCGCGGAGCGTCGGGAGGCTTTGCCGACCGAGCGGATATATTCTGTCGCCGTTATCGGCGCGGGACACGCGGGAATCGAAGCCGCGCTCGCGGCGGCACGGCTCGGTCTGCGCGTCGTCTGCTTCTCGATAAATCTCGACGCGGTCGGCAATATGCCGTGCAACCCGGCAATCGGCGGCACCGGCAAGGGTCATCTCGTGCGCGAAATCGACGCGCTCGGCGGGGAAATGGCGAAAGCGGCGGACGCTTCCGCGATACAGTACCGGCTCTTAAACCGCAGCAAGGGACCGGCGGTGCGTTCGCTCCGCGTCCAGTGCGACCGGATACGTTACCGCGAGTATATGAAAAACGTACTCGAAAATCAGCCGGGACTCGACCTGAAGCAAGCCGAAATCACCGATATTCTGACGGAGAACGGCGCGGTATCCGGAGTCGTCACACAGACGGGCGCGGCGTATTCCTGCCGCGCGGTAGTCGTCGCGACCGGGACGTATCTCTCCGGGCGCACGATAATCGGCGACTGCGTCCGCGGGGGAGGACCCGACGGAATGTTCGCCGCAACGTCGCTCGGCGGCGTACTGCGCCGTCTCGGACTCGCAATGCGCCGGTTCAAGACCGGCACTCCGCCGCGAATCAACGCGCGCAGCGTCGATTTTTCCGCTATGGAGGTTCAGCCCGGCGACGACGACGCGCGCCCCTGCTCGTTTGAAAGTACGGCTGCGCCGCAAAACCGGGCGGTCTGTCACCTCACTTACACAAACGCGCATACGCACGGGGTTATCCGCGCGAATCTCGACCGCAGCCCGCTGTACTCCGGCGTTATCGAGGGCGTGGGTCCGCGTTACTGCCCGAGCATTGAGGATAAGGTCGTCCGCTTCGCGGACAAGGAACGGCACCAGATTTTCATCGAACCTATGGGGCTGAACACAAACGAGCTTTATGTGCAGGGTTTTTCGTCGTCGATGCCGGAGAACGTGCAGATTCTGATGCTGCGGACACTGCCGGGACTCGAGCGCGCGGAGATTCAGCGTCCGGCTTACGCAATCGAGTACGACTGCGTCGATCCGACGGAGCTTTACGCGACGCTCGAGACAAAAAAAGTCGCGGGGCTGTACGGCGCGGGGCAGTTCAACGGCACTTCCGGATATGAGGAAGCGGCGGCGCAGGGGCTTGTCGCGGGAATCAACGCCGCGCTGAAACTGCTCGGACGCGAACCGCTGATTCTCTCCCGCGCGGACGGTTATACCGGCTGTCTCATCGACGACCTTGTGACGCGCGGCACGGACGAGCCTTACCGCGTTATGACTTCGCGCACCGAGTACCGGCTGCTGCACAGGCAGGACAATGCCGACCGCCGCCTGACGCACCTTGCGTACCGCGCCGGACTTGTGTCCGCGGAGCGAGCCGCCCGCGTCGAAGCGAAGTACGCGGCGGTTGACGCGGAAATCGCACGGCTCGAAGCCGCGTTCATTCCGCCGTCTGACGCGCTCGCCGGCGCGCTCGCGGAACTCGGCGAAACCGCGGCGGTTTCCGGCGTGTCGCTCGCCGCGCTGCTGCGCCGCCCGAAGATAACGTACGACGCGCTCGCGCCGTTTGACGGCGGTCGCCCGGAGCTTTCGGCGGACATTACAGAAGCCGCGGAAATCACGGTCAAGTACGCGGGCTATCTGCGCCGCGCGGAGCGCGAGGTCGAGGAGTTCCGGCGCACGGAGTCGCGCGAGATTCCGCCGGACTTCGACTATCTCGCGGCGGACGGGCTGCGTACCGAGGCGCGGCAGAAGCTCGCCGCGATTCGCCCGCGGAATCTCGGGCAGGCTATGCGAATCTCCGGCGTGTCGCCCGCAGACGCCGCCGCGCTTATGATACGGTTGTCGAAAGGTAAGTAGCACCGGTTACATTTCGCGGCTCGGGTTGCGGGCGGGCAATTTCGCCGTGACTCCATACGGTTTATTTTCCGCGAATAAGAAGTTTTCAGCTTTTTCTTGCGTTTCGTGCGGAAATGTAACCGACTTGTAACCCCTTTGAAACCATAATATAAGATACAGCTGTTGCGGCAAGACTTTTTCGGCGAAGGCGCGTCAGGTGCCGCGGTTTTGCGCGAGCACGAAGCGACGGCAGGGCTTTTGCCCGACCGAGCGGCTAAACCCGCGCGGACAGCGCGAGCCGCGTCCGCAGACGCGTTCCCCGTGCGAGCGGCGCGAGCACGAAGCGTCGGGAGGCTTTGCCGACCGAGCGGCGCGAGCACAGAGCGACGGCAGGGCTTCGCCCGACCGAGCGGTTAATCAGAGGCCAGCTATAAAGATGTCAAGCACTAAAACGTAAAAAACGAAAAAAGTTTTAGGCAACAGTCCACCGCAATCGAGCAAAACGAAAGAGCCTTCGGCGCAAGCCCAAGGCGACGCAAATACAACTGTAAGCCGCTACTTTGGCGGCTCCGGAGTGTACGGGCGATTTTGGGAAAGGATGGCGAAGATGATGTTGCACATTTTGCGGGCGACAGCAGTGATTGCGGTCAAATGGTGCTTGCCGCGAGCTTTGAGTGATTGGTAGTAGGCGGAAAGCGTCAGGTCGCAGAACGCGGCGCGGGAAGCTGCGAGCCAAATCGCTCGTCGGAGGTACGGGCTGCCGCGTTTAGAGATAGTCGCGCGGGTGCCTGTAAACTCGCCGGATTCGCGAATCTTGGCATTCAACCCGGCGTAGGATACGAGCTTTGAAGCGTCGGAAAAGCGGCTGATGTCGCCGATTTCGCCGAGAATGACCGCGCCAAGCGTGTCGCCGATGCCGGGAATTGTCGTGATGAACGAGCCGATGGCGGTAAGTTGATGGGAGATTTCGGCGTCAAGCTCGTCAATTTGTTCTTCGAGGAAAACGAGTTGCTCGACAAGCTGCCGAATCTGAAACGAGAACGCGTCGCGAGCGAACGTCACGCCGAAAGTGGACCTTGCGGCGGCACGAACCTCTTCCGCCTTAGCTTCACCAAAGCGACCGTGGCTGGCTTTCGAGAGAAA
>JAITNK010000084.1 GCA_031290515.1 Oscillospiraceae bacterium | reverse complement strand
TATCAGCACCTGACTCACGCGTAGGCCCCATCATGGCGGTTGAATACCCGCAGACCGTCGGGCAAAGCCCTTTGGGTCTGCTCACGACTATAACCACAACGGCACTTCGTGCCTGTGGTAGAATAACGGCAATTCAGGAGTCCGGTTTCGGGCTCCGGTTCTGCGAGGGTGTTATGTCTGACGAATTCGGCAGCGATTTTATTACTATTTCCGACGACGAGGGCGGGGAGTACTCGCTTGAACATATCTGTACGACCGAGCTTGAGGAGGAGACGTATATGCTCTTCCTGCCGGCGGATATGGACGAGTCCGACCCGGACTACGGCTATGTGATTCTCAAAGTCGTCGAAGAGGACGGGGAAGAGGCTTTCTCCGCAATCGAAAACGAGGAAGAGGAAGAGCGGGTCTACGCGGCTTTTATGGAGCTGCTGTTCGACGACGAGGACGCGGAGTAACGGCGCGTAACGCGAATGTAACGAAAAAGCCGAAATTGATACTTGCTTTCTGTGTTCGGGTGTGCTATTATACGGTTAAACCCTGTCCTGTGCGTGATAGATTTGTTTAAACCCACATCGCAAATAAGGGACGCCGACTCTCTCTGTGAATTGCAGGCCTCCCGCGGACTTGTCTGCGGAAGTTGGAAGCAGCGAAGCAGACAGGAGGCGACCCACCTGCCGAGAAGGCGGGTTATTAACGGTCTACACGGCAGGCTGGGGCTTTACCTAATAATAAAACCGCCTGACAGGGCGGTTTTATTTGTGCAAGCCGCGTCTTGCGGCGGCGTTTTGAGCCGGTCGATGCCGGTAAAAAAATATTGAACGCAGGGAGGCTCCGCCGACCAAGTGGATAATGTTAACACCGAAAGATTCAGCGGCAAAGCGGACGTTTACGCGCGGGCGCGCCCGGGATACGCCGCCGAAGCGATAGACTACATATACCGCGCGCTGCCGCCGCGGCGTTCTCTGCGCGGGCTTGCAGATGCGGAACGCGGGAGGGAATTGCCCGGTCAGGCGGCCGACAACGCTGTTTTCGCCGACGTCGGCGCGGGAACCGGAAAATTCTCCGAACTCATCGCGCGGCGCGGCGGCGAAATTTTCTGCGTCGAGCCGAACGGGGATATGCGGACGCAATTGAGCCTGACGCTCGCCGCGTACCCGAATGCGCACATTACGGACGGCACCGCCGAGAATACGACGCTGCCGGACGGCTGCGCCGACGCGGTCGTCTGCGCTCAGGCGTTTCACTGGTTCGACCCGGACGCGTACCGACGCGAGTGCGAACGGATTCTCGCGCCCGGCGGGAAGATATTCATCGTCTACAACAGCGACCGGAGCGTCCGGGGAAACGAGCTTGACTGGTGCGAAAGCTATGCGGCGCATTCGGCTCTGCGAAACGAGCGCGAGATTGCGCGGCGCGCGTTCTTCGGCGGGTATGTGCTGACGGCGGAGTTCCCGAACCCGGTGCGGTACGACCGGAGCGGGTTCGCGGCGTTTATGCTGTCGCACTCGGGTTCGCCGTCGGACGGCGACGAACATTACGCGCGGTTCACCGGGAGCGTGAACGCGATATTCGACCGCGAGAGCGTCGGCGGACTGCTCGTACGCGAATTTGTCACGACGGTGTACAGCGATTCAAGGCGGTAAAATTAAGTAACGGCACGGCGGTCAAAGCACGGGGCATTTCGGTAAAGGCGGGCTGCGCCGCCGTTTTGACAAAACCTGAGCGCGCGGGTCTTTGCCGGCTGAGCGGTTAACGGAGGCAATTTATGAAACCATACGGACTCAACGAAATCCGCGAGGCGTTCCTCGCGTTTTACGAATCGCGCGGACACCTGCGCCTGCCGAGCTTTTCGCTCGTGCCGCAGGGCGACCGTTCGCTTCTGCTCGTCAACTCGGGAATGGCTCCGATGAAGCCGTGGTTCACGGGCGAGCAAAACCCGCCGTCGAAGCGCGTCACGACCTGCCAGAAGTGCGTGCGCACGAACGACATTGAGAACGTCGGCAAAACGTCGCGCCACGGAACGTACTTTGAAATGCTCGGAAACTTCAGCTTCGGCGACTATTTCAAAGAGGAAGCGATTGCGTGGTGCTGGGAGTTTCTGACCGTGACGCTCGGACTTGACGCGAAGCTGCTGTATCCGTCGGTGTACCTTGAGGACGACGAGGCGTTCGGCATCTGGCGCGACAAAATCGGCGTCGCGCCGGAGCGCATTACGCGGCTCGGCAAAGCCGACAACTTCTGGGAACACGGCGCGGGTCCCTGCGGACCGAGTTCCGAGGTCTACTTCGACCGCGGCGAGGTCTGCGGCTGCGGAGAGCCTTCCTGCGCTCCCGGGTGCGACTGCGACCGCTTTATCGAGATATGCAACAACGTGTTCTCGCAGTTCAATAACGACGGCGCGGGCAACTATACCGAGCTGTCGCAGAAAAATATAGACTTCGGCGGCGGACTGGAGCGGCTCGCGGTCGTGGTGCAGGGCGTTGAGTCGATTTTCGACGTGGACACGCTTATGCGGGTGACGAACAAAGCGTCGGAAATCACCGGAGCGCGGTACGGCGAATCGAAGAAAACCGACGCGTCGCTGCGGATTATCACCGACCACGCCCGCGCGTCCGTTATGCTCATCGCCGACGGCGTGCTTCCGTCGAACGAGGGGCGCGGATACATACTGCGCCGCCTGCTCCGCCGCGCCGCGCGAAACGGACGCCTGCTCGGCGTGACAGAGCCGTTTCTCGTCGCGGTCGCAGAAACAGTCATTGAGGTCAACGAGGGTGCGTATCCGGAGGTGCGCGAGCGCGCGGAGCATATAAAGCGCGTCGTCGCGGCGGAGGAGGACGCGTTTCTCCGCACGATTGACACGGGACTGCAAATTCTCGAGGCGATTCTCGCGAATTCCGGCGCGGAGGTGTCCGGCGCGGACGCGTTCCGCCTCTACGATACATACGGCTTCCCGATTGACCTCACCGCCGAGATAGCGGAGGAGCGCGGCAAAACCGTCGCCCTCGCGGAGTTTGACAGCCTTATGCGCGAACAGAGAGAGCGCGCTCGCTCGGCGCGTCTCGCGCTCGGCGACCTCGGCTGGGAGGGACTCGATTTCGGCGGCGACAAGTCCGAGACCGAGTTCGTCGGATACGGCGAGCTGAAGACAAAGGCGGCGATTACCGCGGTTATCGTCGGCGGCGAGCTTGCGGGCTCGGCAGCCGGCGGCGGCGACGCGATTCTCGTGCTGGATAAGTCCCCGTTTTACGCCGAGATGGGCGGTCAGTCCGCCGATTACGGACAAATTACGCGCGCCGGAACGGAGTTTTCCGTCCGGGACGTGCAGAAGACAAAGGGCGGCAAGTATCTGCACCACGGCAAGGTGCTTTACGGACAGTTTGCCGTCGGC
>JAITNK010000067.1 GCA_031290515.1 Oscillospiraceae bacterium | reverse complement strand
AGCTCAATCCTGCCGTTCGCGTCGGTCAGGAACTCGCCGATGGTTTCGCCCTCCAAACGCTGCACCTTAAACTTCACGTCCTGCAAGGGTTCGCCGGTTATCGCGTCGCGTTTGAGGATAGTCAGCACGGGACGGGGGCGGTTGAAAAACTCCAAGAATTTGTTGTCGCCGCCCTCTAACAGAATTTCTTTGCGGTTTGGGTCACGAACGTAGCCGTAAGGCTCGTCAGTCTCCTGCACCGAATAAATGCCGGGGTCTAAATCCGTCCAGACGATACGCCCGTTCGCGTCTGTTATCATCGTTTCGCTCCACGTTTCGCCCTCGGTTTTCCAGAGCTTGAACGACGCGCCCGCAAGCGGCAGATTCGTCAGTTCGTCTAACTTGATAATCGTCAGCGTGGGCTTACGATAGTTTGCGAATGTAAGGCTGTTCGGGATATTGTTCGCGCCCAGCACAACCTCTCGCGGCGCGGGGTCAAGGACGTATCCGGGTGGGGCTTGAATTTCGGTCAGTATATAGGTCGTCTCGCTCTCTAACTGATTGCCGCGAGAGCCATCGCCCGCGCCAAGCAGGACTTTACCATCGGCGGCAGTTTCGCCCTCCCAAAATTCGCCCGTGGTCGGGTCGGTCAAGCGGAATACCGCGCCCGGCAGTTTCGCGCCTGTATCGCCGTCAACTTTGATAACCTCAAGGCGCGTCTTAGGTTTATTGTAGAAACTCGTGCTGTTTGTCTGCCCCCACGTCAGGGAAATTGACCGGAAACTCGGCTTGGAAAGCTCGTATCCGTCAGGGGCTTCAATCTCGCTTATCGTATACTGCCCTGCGGGTAGGCTGTCGAAAACGAGCTTGCCGCTTCCGTCTGTAACACCTACGCGGTCGATTGGCATACCGTTGGTGTTGCCCTCCGCGAAATAGCCCTGTATGCGGAAATGCGCCCCGGCAAGGGGGAGTTCAGTCACCATATCGTACTTGTACACTTCGATTTTGCCGAACGGGTAGTTCTCGAACGTGATAAGCTGCGAGTTGACGCTTCGGTCAACCTCAACGGTAAACACAGCGTCTATTTGCAACTGCGAGAGCAGCGTATCGAGTATACTTTGAAGCTCCGCCGCCAAGCTCTCCGCGTCGTCGTAGTTCTGAATCCCTGCAATGGCGGCGTTTAACGCTTCGTGAACAGAAACCTGAACGTCGTCAACATAGACCGTTGACTCGTCCTGATTCAGCCTGATTGTCACATTGCCCGGCAGGAGCCAGAATGAGTAGGCCGTATGCTGCGGCAAAAGGCTGTAATTGGCGGGAGCGCGTTCTTCCTCGGCTACATACGCGCCGTAGGGCAAGCCCGTAAGCTCCCAAACGCCGTCCCTGACTGTGCTTACCACGTCGCCGCCGCCTACCTCCGCGCCAGCCGTCAAGACCTGCGAAAGGTTGATTCCCGTGTTGTCAATCTCGCGAATCTGACCGTCCTCTGTCACGACCTGCGCGCTCGAAATACCGCGCAGCCGTATCAACGCGCCGGGGATATTCTCGCGGGTCAGCGCGTCAATCTTTTGGATTTTTACGCTTGTAGCGGGCGGTTCGGGCGGTGGCATCGGCGTTGGTGTTGGTACATCATGTGTATCTTCGTCCGTCTGAAATGAAAACGCTGCGCTCGCCGATATTTCCGGGATATAAAACACAATATCCTGCCAACCGTCCGGGTCGTTCGGGTTCTGCATCATCCAAATGGTATCCGCGAATTGGTTGTGGATACCGACCAAGTTCACGGCGGCTGTTTTGCCCTCGTATTCGGCGGTGTTCGGCATTTCGATTGTAAAGGAGGATATGCCCTCGCCGAATACCGTGGCGGAGTTGCTCGGCGCGGTGGCTATGACAGTCCCGTCAACGACGAGCTTCGCGCCCGCGGGAGTACCCGCCGCCCATTCAAATCTGAACGGGTTCGCGGAACCGTTCGCTTTTCGGTTGTATGTGACCGCAAAGGTTATGGACTGCGCGTCGGTGCTGCCCATAACGCGCCCTGTATCGCTCGCATCCTTAAAACCGTTAACCATTATGGGCGGATACGCGTCGGTGTCTGCCGTTACTGTGCCGTTCACAAGCTCACGCGCCTGCCCTATTGCAACCGTATCCCCGGCGAATGTACTGCTTGGGTTATTTGCTATGGCGACAGCGACTCTGGTCACATACGCCCACCACATACGGTCGTCCTGGCTCACCGTGCCTGTGTTCGACCACTCTGAATTGACAGGAAAGCCGTTTTTCAAGACGGTTTTTATTGCATCCTTGCCCGAACCCGTTAATTCGTAGACCGCGCCCGCTTGTTCCGGTCCCCGCAGTTTGGGGTCGGCGCAGTAAGCGTCGTAACCAATGCCGTCCACCATAGCGATATACCGTTGTGAGGCAACTTTGTGTCCGTCTATCGTAACGTCCGGGTCGCGCTCGAAAGCGCCGGACACGCCCTTTATTTCTGTCACATTAGGAGCGGCGACTGCCGCGTTCACTTGCGCGATAGGAACGAAAGACGACATACCTACAACCATCGCAACCGACAAAGCGAGCGACAGAAACGATTTGAATGTCTTTTTATTCATAAGAAAACTCCTTCTGGTTTATAGATTATCAACACAACCCTCTACTTCACTTCGCGGGCAACGACACACCAACGCAGATTCGACACGTTCTCCACGCAGGTAAACAGCGTCAGAATGTTGTCGGCGGAGTAGCTGAGCGCGGAGTTGTCGTACTCGTCAACCTGAGTCTTGCCCGTAACCTCATACGTCCGGGTACCGTAGCGCGTGGTGTAGGTGAGCCTGTCGCCGACTTTCGCGTCTTTCAGCCAACCGAAGTAGCCCGTGCGGTTGTGCGACGCAAGCGCGACGTTGCCGTCCCAAGCTGAGGTTGACGTGAAATGCCCCGCGCCTTTCGCGAGATTGTCAAGCCCCTCGCCCTCGTAAACCTTGATGGTCTTTTGGGTGCTTGCGACATAGAGCGTTCCGATACTTCCGTCCTCGTAGTACCACGGCGTGGTGTTCAGCGCGGCGGTCTGCGAAGTTGTCGGCAAGAAGCCGCTCGACACGTTACCGCTTCCCGGCGCGTAGTCCTCGCCGCCAGTCGCGGGCAAATCCTGCCCAACTGACACAAAACCGCTCTGCGGGAGGTTATCGTGATACGGACTCGTCGGGTCGGTCGGTATATCGCCGCTGAACACGCCGTAGGGCGGCGCAAAGTAGGCGGCGTCCTTGTTGCGGCGGGTATTGTCGTTCATAGAGTCGGGCGTGACAAAGCCGTCATAGCTTGTCGAGCCGCCGAAGTCGCCGAGCGTGTCGTTTCCCGTGCCGAAGTTGTAATCACTCGCCAGAGCGGGAATCGTCATCGTCGCTATCATCACGAGCGACAGGAGTAGTGTTATGAATTTTTTCATTGTGAATTTGCCCCTTTCGGATAAAATAGATTGCGCCTCCGAGCATTAACGCAAGCAATGCGATAATGACGTACAGCGCGGTGTTTGGGTTGCTGCCGCGCTCCGATGTTTCAAGAGCGTCGGCGGGTTCGTCTGTCGGTTCGGTTGTCGGCTCGATTGTGGGTTCGGGTTCAGCCGTTTCGGACGGCGTAGCCGCCGTTACGTCGGATTCGGACGGCGCGGCGGCAGTTTCGGGCATTTCCGCAAATTCAATCGGAGTGCGAATTTCCGTTCCCTCAAAGTACGCCGTATAGACCGTCTTGCCCTGTGAGAGCTTCGCGAGCGTTCCGATATACTCCGCTGTGGTGACGTAGCCCGTCACCTTTGTGCTTGAGCCTGTCGCCGTGTAAGTCGCGATTGCGGTGTAATACTCCGGCACTTGCTCATAATCAATCGTGACGTAGTTGCCCGCTTTCCAGTCCACGCCCGCGAGATTGTACGTCTTGCCGTTGTCCGTAACGGTTTTCGGCACGAGCGATGTGTCAGCCGCCGACAGGCGCGGATATTCGCGTGTCACTTTCATCTCGTAACTGGTGGTTCGCGTTCCCGCCGTTTCCACCTTGATACTCGCCACGTCGAGCGACAAAATGCCCACAAACTCATCGTCCGTCTTGTATTCAAGCGTCGGCGCAAGGAGCGTGAGAATCTTTTCAAGCTCTTTCGTGTCGGTGCTCAGCGTGACGCTTTCCTTGTGGTCGCGGGTTTCGGCGTTCGCCGTTTCGCGTTTCAAAATGTCCGTTACGCTGTACGTCCAGCCGCTCCGCTCGAAGTCTGCGCGGGGAATGTCGGCGGGATTGTCAAGCGGCGATAATTCGTAGGTCTTGACGATTTGCCGTCTGCCGCCCCCGAAATTCTCCGTCATATCCACCGGGTAAAGCGTGGTTGCCGCTGACACGGCGGGCGCGGGCGTAGTCGCGGAAGCGGGTTCGGCGGTCTCCGCGTCGGGGAGAACGACCGTAATCGTGACGTTGTTCGGCGGCGTGTCGTCATCAACCGCGAACGCCGTCATAGCGCCGCCAAAAACGAGAAAAGCGCAGACGGTTGTGAGCAAAATAATCAGTTTCTTCATTCGTCATCCTCCTCATCGTCAGATTCAAGGTCGGCTTCCTCGTCGTCGTCAAAATCGTCCTCCGGCTCGTCATCGTAGCCGGACGCGCCGTTCTTTTTCGGGCGCACTATTTTGATGTAATACGCCGCGCCGCCGACAACTATGACCGCAACCACTACGAACGCGATTGTCCCGGTATTGCTATTACCGCTCTTTTGCGGTTCGGGTTCGGGAGTGGGTTCAACGGTCGGTTCGGGAGTTGCCGTTACAGCGGAAGGGGGTGCCGTTGCGGCCGGAATCGCGCTGACGCTCTTGCCGTCGCCGGACTTTGCCAAGGACGCTAAATCGTCCTCGTTGACGGCGTTCAGCAAATACACGTTATCGGAATCGCGCTGACGGTCTACTATTAAATAGAACACGTTTCCGTCCGGCGTTTCCACCGTGAAAAACTCCTTGCCGTCGCCGTCCGTGACGTTATCGAGTACCGTTCCCGTGCCGTCAGGCGTGAGCGGACTTTTGCCGTCCGGTATCGCCGACTCGCTTGTATCAACCGGCGTAATCGGTTCGGACGTTGCGGTCGGCTCGTAGTAGGGATTTTTGAACGTCACCGAGTTGGAAGTCTTTCCGCTGCTGTCGGTCGCCTGCACCGTGACGTATTCGTCGGCGGGCTT
>JAITNK010000050.1 GCA_031290515.1 Oscillospiraceae bacterium | reverse complement strand
TGCCGGTCAAGAAAGGTTGTTTTAATATGAAAAAGCTCACAACACGCAAACGCTACATAGCGTTGTTCCTCGCGCTCGTGATGTCCGCGTCAATGCTGACCGCGTTCGCAAGTGCGGCGCAGGTCGAGGCAATTGATATCGAGGAACTGGGGATTGTCACGAGTAGTGCTTCGCATACTCACACAACTGCCTGTTATACTGCGGTCAACGCAAAGGTCGGTTGTCAAATGCTGACCGGTTCGTATTTGGGTTGGTATTGTACCGCAGGTCGTTACCACGCCGCAGGAGACACTACGCGTCATTACACCTGGGAGATATGGCAAGTGTTAAGTTGCGGATATCCAGCGTAAGCAATCAGATATTACGGTTCCTGCGGATCCCGATTTGGGATTCGCAGGAACCATATTCAAATTAAAATTATAAAGGAGTCAATTCGCTATGAACAAGCTGTTTGCAGAAATGTTTTCGAGGCAACCGGACGAGATAACGGACGGCGATTATTTTTATCGTCAGCCGGAGTTTGACGCCTGGATTGCCGAAGGACTAAAAGAAGCGGAAACTTCCGGCGTTTCGATTAAAGTGAATCCGATTCAGCTTGATACCTGGCTCGGATGCTGGGAGGAAACCTCTCTCGATTGCGAAAAAACGTCTCTTTCCTATGAACCTGCGATAACGAAAAGCGATAAAGCCGTCGAAATAATCAACAAAATCGCATCCGAAGGCAAGCCGTTTATGGATATTGCCAGCAGCGATACTATGGGTCTCGCGACATACATTGTCAAGCTGAACCCCGGAATACCGGCTTTGGTGACGGACATCAGCGCAGACCTCGTCAAAATTCTGCGCGGGTTTATAAACGAGCGTTTGACGGAGTATAACATAAATTTAGCGGTATTCGATAATCTGAAAATGCCGGTTAAGGATAATTCGTTAGACTATGTAACGAGCAGATACGGAATCGTGAGTTCAGCCGGAATAATGCCGGCAAACGAAGCGGAAGCGAATATTTACAATCGTTCCGCAGACAGGAAAAAGTCGATAGGCGAAGCGTATCGCGTACTGAAACCGGGCGGACGCTTCGTTACGCTCGAAACGAGCAGGGAATGCGACTTCGATTTGCGGAAAGTTTATGATTACTGCAATACAAACGGAAAGCTATTCGGCGTATATACTTACGGTGAAATGCAGGCGGTACTGGACGCGTTGACAGAGACGTCGTGGCTGAACGAGTTCACGGCGGCGGGATTCGAGGTTGAGGTCGAAGAAAAACATTATGAAAAGTATTCGTTCGCCGAGACTATGAACTTTTTGTACGGATTCACCGCGGAGCACGGAATCCGCCGGTGGGGAAAGGGGACTTGGCGCGAACAGCTGAAACCGGAAAACTGGGTTTACAATATCGAAGCGGAACGCGCGGAAAATGCCGCTGTTGATTTTTACAGAATTGACGGTTTCTATATTTTGCGTAAACCTGATTAGACGCGGCACGGCGCACCTCCCCGTTCTACCGCAGCCCGCTCGCTTTCTTTGCCGTGACGCTGCCGTTGCACAGCACTTCCGCAATCGAAACTCCGAGGTCGTCCGTTATCGAAACCTGAATCACGCACACGCTTTTTCCGCGGTGCAGCAGCTTTGTTTTGGCGTAGAGCACCGCTCCGCGCGTGCCCTTGAGGTAGCTGACCGAGCAGGACTGTCCGACGACGACGCCCACGTCCTCGCCGAGTACGGCGGGCAGGTTCGAGTGCACCGCGAACGCGAGGTCGGCGAGCGTGAATATCGCGCCGCCCTGCACTCCGCCGGCGGCGTTGTAGTGCGCGCCGGTGATTTTCATCGAGACGCGCACCTCGTCCGGCGTGACGGATTCGATTTCGAGTCCGGTAAGCACCGCATAGGTGTCGCGCTTGAAAAACTCACGGATTTCCTGTAGATTGATGTCGTTCATAGTGGTTTCTCCTTTAGTAAAATCCGCCGCAGCTCCGGCACGTCCGCCGCGATACAGCCCGCTCCGGCTTCGCCGAAATACTCGCGGTACTTTGCGGCACCCCGCGCCATACAACTCAACGCTAACGCAAACAGACGGGGGAACCCCGCCTGTTTGCGCCGCTTTTGTCTTGCCCTTACAGACTGTCGCCGGAATACTTCTTGCGCGAAGCGATGTACAGCTCCTCGCGGAACGCGGGCGTGAGATAGCTCGCGGCGTAGTAGTTATAGAAGCTCGGTTTGCCGGGGTTGCAGAACTTGTCCGCGTACTCGCGGGCGTATTTGCGCTGCTCGTCCTCGGACAGCTCGGCGAAGTTCTCCGGCCAGCCCTGCGGGGAGACGGCGATGAGGAGCTTGTCTCCGTAATCTTCGTAAATCTTGTACGAGTCGTTCATAAGCTGCGGCGCCCACGCGTCCCACCCGGCTTTGATGATATTCGGCACCTGCTGATAGATGTTGCCGCAGGAGTGCAGCTCGCAGAACTTGCCTTTCGAGTGCAGGAAGTCCGTGACGCGCTTCATATACGGCACCACCATTTCCTCCGCGACGGTCGGGGAGAAGAACGGAGCTTTCTGGCTGCCCCAGTCGTCGTGAATGAAAAACGCGTGAACCTCCGGAAACGCTTTCAAACAGTGGTCGAAAATGTCGATGTACAGGTCGGTGAGCTTGTCGAACACGGCGTGGACGTGTTCCTGCGAATCCTCGTCGAAAATCGCGAGCGCGGCGTTTTCAAACTCCATCCACGAAATCAGCCGCTCAAACCAGCCGGTCTGGAACCACATTTGGTTGAAGTTGTCCTTGGACAGCGACGCGGCGTTGGCTTTCGACGCGCCGTCCCAGTCCCACGTTTCGATGTCCGGGAACTTTATGACGCTTTTCCAGTCCGCGACGTCTTCGAGCATCGGAACTCCCGGGCGCACCATACTGCCGCTGACCTGCGCGATGTACTCCCAGTCAACGCCGAACATATCCTTGTTGATTGCGTGATCCGCCGTCTGCATAAAACCTTCGCCGTCGAAGACGAACGCGCGCGCGACGTTGTCGGGAATGATACGCGGCGCGAACATAGACGCTCCCGTCGCCTGCATCATCTGCCACCACGGACGACGCTCGAACGTCGCCACCCCGGCGTCGTGGTTCGACAGCGGATAGTTCAGAATCTTCTGACCGGGTCCGCCGAAGAAACCGGGGATTTCCTCTTTTACCTCAAGCTCCTTGAGGTCGAATTTTGGCACGTTAGACATAAGTTATTCCTCCGATTGAATTTGTCTTAAAAATGTGATATTATATATTATACTACAAAGCGGGCGCGAATGGAATAGCTTTTTTTGATTTTCGTTCTCAATATTTTTGGAGTTTTTTATGATTGACATATCTGTAGTTAACGCCGTCAAGGCGTTCGTCGAGGGCGAGAACGTTCTCGACGGCGTATCTTTTGAACTTAACGCGGGCGAACACGCCGCGCTCATCGGGTCGAACGGCGCGGGAAAGACTACGCTTTTCCGCGCGATAGTCGGTGAAATCGAGCTTGACGAGGGCGAAATCGCGCTCGCGCCGCGAAAGAAAATCGGACTTGTGTCGCAGATTCCGTCGTTCCCGCCGGACTTTACCGGAGAGGACGTGCTTCGCCGCGCGCAGGAGCATATCGCCGCGCTCGGCGCGCGTATGGAAGCCGCGGCGGCGGATATGACCGCCGGAAGTTCGCCGGAAACGCTCGCGGAGTATGACTTCGCGGCGAGCGAGTTCGCGCGGCTCGGCGGGTACACGCTCGATAACGAGCGGAACCGGGTCGCGAACGGACTGCGGATTCCGGCGGGTCAGCGGGAGCAACTTTTTTCGTCGCTGTCCGGCGGCGAGAAAACGCGTATGAACCTCGCGCGGCTGATACTCGAAGACACGGACATACTGCTGCTCGACGAGCCGACGAACCATCTCGATATGAAAGCCGTCGAGTGGCTCGAGGAATACCTCGCGAAGTACCGCGGCACCGCGCTCATAATCTCGCACGACCGCTGGTTCCTCGACCGCGCCGCGTCGCGCTGCATTGAGCTTGCGCGCGGAAAGGCGGAGCTGTATTCCGGCAATTACTCGTTCTATACGACCGAAAAACAGCGTCGGTTCGACGAGCTGCTGACGCGGTACGAGCGCGAGCAGCGGGAGATAAAGCGGCTTACTGCGGCGCGCGACCGGCTGTACAACTGGGCGACGGAAGCGTCTGTCAAGAAGTCGCAGAACATCGAGTCGCGCATCGGAAAAATCGGTAAAACCGAGCGTCCCCAAACCGGGAAGTCCATACGCGCGCAGTTCTCCGAGCGAGAGTTCAAAGCCGACGAAGCTCTGACGCTGAAAGCCGTATCGAAATCGTTCGGCGATAAACGCGTCTTCGCGGACGTTGAGGTTAAGCTGCGCGGCGGCGAGCGCGTCGCGCTTATCGGGGACAACGGCGCGGGAAAAAGTACGCTCGTAAAGCTCATCTGCGGCGCGGAGAAGCCGGACGCGGGGCTTATAAGACTCGGCGCGTCCGTGAAGCTCGCGTACCTGCCGCAGCACGTCGCGTTCGAGCGTCCGTACGACACGGCGCTCGACACGGTAATCGCGGAGACGAAGTGCAGTCCGCAGACGGCGCGCAACCGTCTCGGAGCGTACAAATTCCCGGGGACGGACGTGTACAAGCGGGTGAGCGAGCTGTCCGGAGGGGAGAAATCGCGGCTGCGGCTGTGCATAATGATGTTCTCCGAGGTGAATTTCCTGATTCTCGACGAGCCGACGAACCACCTCGACGTAGCGTCGCGCGAATGGATTGAGGACGCGGTCGCGGCGTACGACGGGACGCTGCTGTTCGTCTCGCACGACCGGTACTTCTGCGAGAAGTTCGCGACGCGCGTCTGGGAGCTTGAGGGCGGCGCGCTGACTGAATATTTATGCGGTTTTATAGAGTATAAGGCGCGGCAGTCGGAGCCGACGAAGAATTCGGAAAAGCCGCGCGCTGCGACGACGCGCGACGACAAGAAAGCCGCGACTCCGCTCGCGGTGAAGCGCAGACTCGAGAAGCTCGAGGCGCAAATCAGCGAGATTGAAGCCGAAATCGCGGGAGTGGAGTCGTGGCGCGGCGAGTTCGCAACGGACTACGCGAAGCTTATGGAGCTTGACGAGCTTGAAAAGTCGCTGAATGAACGTCTCGCCGCGCATATCTCCGAGTGGGAGACGCTGGCGGAGAGCGATTAGCTGATTAGCCGCGTCCGCAGCCGCGGTCCCAGTGCGAGTCCGCAGCAGTGAATAAATATACAGTGCAAATAGGATAAATATTTATTTTGTGCAACTTGCCTATTGCATTGTGCGGGCGGCTGTGCTATAATCCGAGAATACAATTTACGAGATTCGGCGCAGGCGCGTTACGCCGGTCATTGCGCCGGAATTTTAGCGGCGGGCGGGTGCAGCCCGACCGGGCGGATAAAGGAGAATATAAAATGTCTGAAATAAAGAAGATTGTGCTCGCGTACTCGGGGGGGCTTGACACCTCCGTCATCATTCCGTGGCTCCGGGAGAATTACGGCAACCCGGAGGTTATCGCGGTGTCCGCCGACGTGGGGCAGGGCGCGGAGCTTGACGGACTC
Source organism: Oscillospiraceae bacterium (assembly GCA_031290515.1). GTDB lineage: Bacteria > Bacillota > Clostridia > Oscillospirales > Oscillospiraceae > JAIRRO01. The sequence goes on along the minus strand of JAITNK010000050.1, from coordinate 20,663 downwards.
GAGGAAAAAGCGTTGAAAACCGGCGCGTCGAAGCTGTACGTCGAGGATCTGACCGACGAGTTCGTCGATGAGTACATAGTCCCGACGCTGAAAGCCGGGGCGAAGTACGAGGGCTATCTGCTCGGTACGTCGTTTGCGCGCCCGGTTATCGCGAAGCGCATAGTCGAAATCGCGCTGCGCGAGGGCGCGGACGCGATAGCGCACGGCTGTACCGGCAAGGGTAACGACCAGGTGCGGTTTGAGCTTACGATTAAAGCGTTCGCGCCGCATATGAAAATAATCGCGCCCTGGCGCGAGTGGGAGCTGAAGTCCCGCGACGATGAAATCGACTACGCCGAGGCGCGCGGTATTCCGCTGAAAATCAGCCGCGAGACGAATTACTCCAAGGACAAGAATCTGTGGCACCTGTCGCACGAGGGACTTGACCTCGAAGACCCGGCGAACGAACCGCAGTACCGCAAGGACGATTTCCTCGAAATGTCCGTCAGTCCGGAGGACGCGCCGTCGAAACCGAGCTATGTGACGGTGGAGTTCCGCAAGGGCGTACCGACCGCGCTCGACGGCAAACGTATGAGCGCGAAAGAGATTATTTACGCGCTTAACAGGCTCGGCGGAGAGAACGGAATCGGACTGCTCGACGTTGTGGAGAACCGCCTTGTGGGAATGAAGTCGCGCGGCGTGTACGAAACCCCCGGCGGCACGATACTCTATCACGCGCACGAGGTTCTCGAAACAGTTACGCTCGACAGGGAAACGAGCCATCTCAAGGCGCACCTCGCGCTGAAGTTTGCGGAGCTGACATACAACGGGCTGTGGTTCACTCCTGCGCGCGAGGCGATTTCCGCGTTCGTTGACAAGAGTCAGGAGCGCGTCACCGGAAAGGTGCGGCTCAAGCTCTACAAAGGTAACATAATCAACGCCGGCGTGTGGAGCAAGTACAGCCTGTACAGCGAGGACCTCGCGTCGTTCGGCGAATCGGACTACGACCAGAAAGAAGCGGAGGGCTTCATCAACCTCTTCGGACTGCCGGTCAAGGTCAGGGCGGTACTCGACGAAAAGCGTAAACGCTGATGCCGGGACAGTCTATTCACTTTGCCGTCGCGCACGAGTATATGCCCGGAGGCGACGGACTTTTCTACTTCGGCAACATCGCGCCGGACTATATCGACGTGCGCGCGGTCAAGGACATAATTCACCTGCGCGTCGCGCCGGACAGACCCGGCGCGCTGACCGCGCTTCGCGGTACGCTCGAACCGGGCAATTTGTTCGAGCTGGGCTGGCTGCTGCACCTGTTCGCGGATATGTGCTGGGACAATACGGCGTATGCGGACTTCGCGGCGCGGCACGGCGGCGAGGACGGCTGGTTCGAGAATTACCGCGGCGAGCTCGGCAAACTGAGCCGCACGCTGTTCGGAACGCTTCCGTGGATACCCGGGGTGCGGGCAAAAATCGAGTCCGAGGAGCTTGACGACACGCGCGCGCTGACGAAAGTCCTGCCCGTGCCGCTCGAACTCGGGTGGTACCGCGACCACGTGTTCCGGCGGCACCTGCGTCCGCGGGAGAACGACGCGCCGGTCGAACTGACGGTAGAGTACGCGGAACGCTTCGCGGCTGAAACCGCGGAAAAATTCCGCGTCTGGTATGGGAGTTAACTATGGCGAAATTATGGTCGGGGCGGTTTTCGTCCGACCCGGACAGACTGACGGACGAGCTTAACGCCTCGATTTTCTTTGACAAGCGAATGTACCGCGAAGACATAGAGGGCAGTCTCGCCCACGCGGAAATGCTTGCGCGGCAAGGTATAATCAGCGATGCGGACTTTGCCTCGATAAGCGCGGGACTTGAATCCGTGCTTGCGGACATTGAGCGCGGCGCGTTCGAGTTTAAGCTTGCCGACGAGGACATACATATGGCTGTCGAGTCCGAGCTTACGCGCAGAATCGGCGACGCGGGAAAGCGTCTGCATACGGCGCGGTCGCGCAACGACCAGGTCGCGGCGGACTTCCGGCTGTACTGCAAGCGCGAGCTTGCTGCGGTGCGCGGACTGGAGCTTGCGCTGCTCGGAACGCTGTGCGCTTTGGCGGCCGAACACACGGAAACGGTAATGCCCGGGTACACGCATTTGCAGCGGGCGCAGCCCGCGACGCTTGCGCACCACCTTATGGCATACGCGAATATGCTGCGGCGCGACGTTACGCGGCTCGACGACTGTCTGCGGCGTATGGACTTTTCACCGCTCGGCTCCGGCGCGTTCGCGGGGACGACGTATCCGATTGACCGCGCGTTCACCGCCGAAAAGCTCGGTTTCGCGGGCTATACGGAAAACTCCGCGGACGGCGTGTCCGACCGCGACTACGCGCTCGAACTGCTGTCCTGCCTTGCGATACTGATGACGCACCTGTCGCGGTTCGCGGAGGAAGTTATTCTGTGGTGCAGCCTTGAGTTTAAGTTTATAACGCTGTCCGACGCGTTTTCCACCGGGTCGAGCATTATGCCGCAGAAGAAGAACCCGGACATAGCGGAGCTTGTGCGCGGCAAGACCGGACGCGTTTACGGCTCGCTCGTCGCGCTGCTGACGACGATGAAGGCTCTGCCGCTCGCGTACAACAAGGATATGCAGGAGGACAAGGAGCAGGTTTTCGACGCGCTCGACACCGTAAAAAAAGTCCTCCCGGCGTTCACCGCGATGATAGAAACTATGACCGTGAACCGCGGCGCAATGCGCGCCGCCGCGTCCGGCGGATTCATCAACGCGACGGACTGCGCGGACTGGCTCGTCTCGCGCGGACTGGCTTTCCGCGACGCGTATACGGTCGTCGGCAAGCTCGTCGCGAAGTGCCAGTCGGAGGACAGGACGCTCGAAACGCTGACGCTCGCGGAGTACCGCGAGGCGCACGCGCTGTTCGACGAAAACGTGTACGCCGCAATCGACCTCGGCGCGTGCGTCACGCGGCGAAACTCGGCGGGCGGTCCCGCGCCGGAGGAAGTCGCGAAGCAAATCGCGAGCGTCCGCAGGTTTTTGGAGGAGTATGAATGACACACTACAGAAAACTGGAAGGCGGGCGCGTCTACCTTTCGCCGGTACACCCGGACGACGCGGAGCCGTTCATACGCTGGCTCTCGAACCCCGAAACCGCGCAGTATCTGCAAGTGTTCCCGAAAAATCTCACAATCACGGACGAGCGGAAATGGATTGCGGAGCTTGGCTCCGCGCCGACGTTCGCGATTGTGACGCTGGAAAACGACGAGCTTATCGGCAACTGCTCGCTTATCGGCGTTGACGGCGTAAACTCGACGGCGGAGCTTGGAATATTCATCGGCGAGCCGCAGTTTCTCGGCAAAGGCTACGGCGCGGAGGCGATACGGCTGCTGCTCGGATACGGCTTTAACACGCTGAATCTGCACAGCATAACGCTGCGCGTCCACGGCGACAACGCGCGGGCGCAGCGTTGCTATGAAAAGTGCGGCTTCCGCGAGTTCGGCACTCGCCGCGAGAGCGCGTTCAAGCACGGCAGATATTTCGACGTTATATATATGGACATTCTGCGCGGGGATTTTGAAAATGCCGGAGCATAGAGTATTCATCGACGGCGCGGAGGGTACGACCGGACTGCAAATCCACGGACGTCTCGCGGCGCGCGGCGACATAGAGCTGCTCAGGATACCGGAAGCTCTGCGCAAGTCCGCCGGCGCGCGGCGCGAGCTTATAAACGCCGCCGACCTCGTAATCCTCGCGCTGCCGGACGACGCGGCGCGCGAAGCGGTGACGCTCGTCGCAAACGCGGATACCAAAGTTATAGACGCTTCGACGGCGCACCGCGTGTCGGACGGCTGGGTCTACGGACTCCCGGAGCTTCCGGGACAGCGGGAGAAAATCCGGACTTCAAAACGCGTTGCGAACCCCGGGTGCCACGCGACCGGCGCGGTAATGCTGCTCCGTCCCCTGCGCGGCGCGGGGCTTATCCCGGACGGTTATCCGGTTGCGATAACGTCCGTTACCGGGTACACCGGCGGAGGGAAAAAAATGATTGCGGAGTATGAGACCGCCGACCGCGGCGTGCGGTGGGAGCTTAACGCGCCGCGCTCCTACGCGCTCGGTCAGGGACACAAGCACATTCCGGAGATAGTGCGTTACGCAAGCCTCGGCGCGACGCCGTCGTTCGTGCCGGTGGTTGCGGACTATCCCGAGGGTATGCAGGTTATCGTTCCGCTCGCGGTACCGGGACTGCGCGAAGCCGCGTCCGAAGTATTCCGCAAAGCCTACGGTGCGTGCCGCAACGTACGGATCGAAGACGGCACGGACGCGTTCGAGTCCTCGAACGTCAACGCGGACACGGACAGAATCACGCTGCGGGTCGCGGGAAACGACGAAATCGCGGTGCTTATCGCGCAGCTCGGCAATCTCGGCAAGGGCGCGTCCGGCGCGGCGGTGCAGAATATGAATATAATGCTCGGTTTTAATGAATTTGAAGGACTGATACTATGAGTGTGAAATGGATAGACGGCGGCGTTACCGCGCCGCAGGGGTTTCGCGCTGCGGGAATCCACGTCGGAGTCAAGACGCACAACCCGGACAAGCGCGACCTCGCGCTGATAGCGTCTGACGCAGAGTGCGGTGCGGCGGCGGTGTTCACGAAGAATATTGTCAAAGCCGCGCCGGTTCTGGTGACGCGCGAGCATCTGGCAAACGGAAAGCTCCGCGCCGTCATAGCGAACTCCGGCAACGCGAACGCCTGCGCGCCGAACGGCGAGACTAACGCTCGCAATATGTGCGAAGCCGCCGCCGCCGCGCTCGGGATTTCGGCGGACGACGTCGCCGTCGCGAGTACCGGCGTTATCGGGCAGGAACTTCCCGCCGAAAAGATTACGTCCGCCGTGCCGGAGCTTGCGCGCGCGCTGTCATACGACGGCTCGGCGGACGCGGCGGCGGCGATTATGACGACCGACACCGTCAAAAAAGAGTTTGCGCTTGAGGTTCAAATCGGCGGCAAAACCGTAAAAATCGGCGGTATCGCAAAGGGTTCCGGTATGATTCACCCGAATATGGGGACGATGCTCGCGTTCGTAACGACGGACTGCGCCGTATCGGGCGGAATGCTGTCCGCGCTCGTGAAATCCGCCGCGGGGGAGAGCTTCAACCGCATTTCGGTGGACGGCGACACGAGTACGAACGATACCTGCATAGTCCTTGCGAACGGACTCGCCTGCAACGCCGAAATCACGGAACCCGGCGCGGACTGCGAGCTGCTCGGCGACGCGCTCCGCGCTCTGTGCGTCAGACTCGCGACGGCAATGGCGGCGGACGGAGAGGGCGCGACGCACCTCGTCACCTGCACCGTGTCGAACGCCGAAACCGAGGACAAAGCGGAGACTATCGCGAAGTCCGTTATCTCGTCGAGCCTTGTGAAAGCGGCATTTTTCGGTGCGGACGCGAACTGGGGGCGAATCCTGTGCGCTATGGGTTACTCCGGTGCGGACTTCGATCCGGAGCGCGTTGACGTCGCGTTTCGCTCCGCGGCGGGCGCGGTTGCGGTGTGCGCAAGCGGACGCGGACTGCCGTTCGACGAGGCGCGCGCGAAAACCATACTCACAGAACACGACGTCGAGGTGCTTATCGACCTGCACGAGCAGACCGCGCCGGGCGAGTGCGGCGAGTGTACCTGCTGGGGCTGCGATATGACGTATGATTACGTCAAAATCAACGGCGACTACAGAACGTAGCGGGGGCTTAGGACGCGGGGACGCGCGCTTTTTCACGAAAAAGCTGCAAAAAGCAAAGTTTGGTGATTCGGCTTCGCGGGAGTATAGCCGCAGCTGCGAAAGCACGGAGCGACAGCGCGGCTTTGCCGTGCGGAGCGGATAGCCGCCGCCGCAGCGGCGTTCCCCGTGCGAAAGCACGGAGCGACAGCGCGGCTTTGCCGTGCGGAGCGGATAAAAGAGGTGTGATATGATAGAAAACTACGAACGCGGCAAGGTGCTTGTCGAGGCTCTGCCGTACATTCAGCGGTTTTACGGCAAGGTTGTCGTCGTGAAATACGGCGGAAACGCGATGATTTCGCCGGAGCTTTTCGACGCGGTTATCGAGGATTTGATTCTGCTGCGGCTCGTCGGGATTCCGGTTGTGCTCGTCCACGGAGGCGGACCGGAAATCGACGCAATGCTGAAAAAGGTCGGCATAGAGCCGCGCTTCGTAGGAGGGCTGCGCTATACCGACCGCGAGACGATGGACATAGTGCAGTCCGTCCTCTGCGGCAAGGTCAACAAAGACCTCGTAGCGACGTTTATCCGGCGAGGCGCGTCCGCCGTCGGACTGTGCGGAATCGACGCGAACCTGTTCGTCGCCGAGCGGCTGAGCGAGGAACTCGGACTCGTCGGAGAAATCACCGAGGTCAACCCCGGAATCATACTCCGCGCGATTGAGGCGGGCAGAATACCGGTAGTCGCGACGGTCGCAATCGGAGCCGACAGCGAAACGGCGTACAACGTCAACGCGGACACAGCCGCCGCGAAACTCGCGGTCGCGCTCGGCGCGGAGAAGCTGATACTGCTCACGAACACGCGCGGCGTACTGCGCGAGCGCGACGACGAGGATACGCTGATTCAGAAAATCAGCGTCGGCGACATTCCGCGTCTGCGTGAGGAGAACATCGTCGCGGGCGGTATGATTCCGAAAGTGGAGTGCTGCGCCGACGCGGTGCGCGGCGGAGTGCCGCGGACGCACATTCTCGACGGGCGTATCCCGCACTCGATTATCCTCGAAATGCTGACCGATGAGGGCGCGGGGACGATGATATATTAAACCCCAAAGGAGTTTAATATATCATCGAAGTATTATGAATTAGGAGATAATTATTATGAACAGCAATGACATTAAACAACTGGATTCGCAGCACGTTATGCAGACCTACGGGCGGTTCGACGTAGCGGTTGACCGGGGCGAGGGCGCGCGGCTCTACAGTCCGGAGGGCGCGGAGTACATCGACTTCACGTCCGGTATAGGCGTGAACTCCGTCGGCTACGGCAACAAGCCGTGGGCGGACGCGATTTACGCGCAGGCATTGAAGCTCGGGCACATCTCGAATCTGTACTACACGGAGCCGTACGCAAAGCTCGCGAAAGAGCTGACCGTGCGGTCGGGTATGAGCCGCGTGTTCTTCGCGAACGCGGGCGGCGAGGCGAACGAGGGTATAATAAAGCTTGCCCGCAAATATTCTCACGACAAGTACGGCGACGGACGCAGCACGATTCTGACGCTGTTCCAGTCGTTCCACGGACGCACGGTGACGACGCTCGCGGCGACGGGGCAGGAAGTGTTCCATAAGCACTTTTTCCCGTTTACGGAGGGATTCCGCAACATTCCGGCGAACGACATCGCGGCGGCGGAGCTTGAAATTGCCAAGGGCGACGTCTGCGCGGTGTTCGTCGAACTGATTCAGGGCGAGGGCGGAGTCCTGCCGCTGAACCGCGATTACGTTAAGCGTCTGCGCTGCCTGTGCGACGAGCGGGACATTCTGCTGCTCGCCGACGAGGTTCAGACCGGAATCGGGCGCACCGGAAAGTTCTTCGCGTATCAGTTGTACGGTGTACAGCCGGACGCGGCGACGTTCGCGAAAGGTATAGCCGGAGGGCTGCCTATGGGCGGACTGCTCGCGTCGGAAAAGACCGGGTCGGTATTCGGCGCGGGCGACCACGCGACGACGTTCGGCGGGAACCCGATTGCCGCCGCCGCCGCGCTCGAGGTACTGCGTCAGCTCGACGGCGCGGCTCTCGACCGCGTCGCGGAAAACGGCGAGTACATTCGGGATACAGTGCGCTCGTGGAATCTTCCGGCTGTGCGCGACGTTCGCGGCGAGGGGCTTATGATCGGCGTATCCGTCGCGGGAAACCCGAAAGACTTCGCGAAAAAGTGCATCGAAAAGGGACTGCTGATACTCACCGCGGGGTCGGACGCACTCCGTATGCTGCCGCCGCTTACGATAACGCGGGAGGAAATCGACGCGGGTCTCGCGGTGCTGAAAGAGGTGCTGAGTGACTGATTTACTGAAACTGCTCGACCTTACGGGCGACGGGATAACGCATATACTCGACACGGCGGACTTCCTCAAAAAAGAGTGGAAGCAGAAGCGCAAACACGACTTCCCCGCCGGGAAAACGCTCGCGATGATATTCTCCAAGAACTCGACGCGAACGCGAGTCTCGTTCGAGACCGGGATTTACCAGCTCGGCGGGCAGGGAATATTCCTATCGAACGCGGACAGCCAGCTCGGCAGGGGAGAGCCGGTAGCCGACACGGCGCGCGTGCTCTCGCGCTACTGCGACGGCATTATGATACGCACATTCGCGCAGAGCGAGGTTGAAGCGTTCGCCGAGTACGCCGACGTTCCGGTCATCAACGGACTCACCGACGACTTTCACCCGTGTCAGGTGCTCGCCGACCTGCAAACGATACGCGAACGCAAAGGAAAGCTCGCCGGACTCCGCGTCTGCTACATCGGCGACGGTAACAATATGGCGAACTCTGTCGCCGTCGGCGCAATCAAGTGCGGAATGAGCGTCGCGCTCGCGTGTCCGGAGGGATACCGCCCGCTGCCGCAGGTCGTCGCTTACGCGCAGTCCGCCGGCGACTTTGAGCTTACGGCAGACCCGCGCGCCGCCGCGAAAGGCGCGGACGTTATATTCACCGACGTGTGGGCGAGTATGGGGCGGGAGAGCGAAGCCGCCGCAAGGCGCGACGCGTTCCGCGGCTACTGCGTGGACGACGCGATTATGTCGCTCGCCGGCAAAGACTGTATGGTTCAGCACTGTCTGCCCGCGCACAGGGGCGAGGAAATCACCGAAAAAGTGTTCGAGGAACACGCCGCCGAAATCTTCGACGAAGCCGAAAACCGGCTCCACGCGCAGAAAGCCGTAATGTACCTGCTGATGAGATAACAAACGGCAGGCAGCGGATAAACAAACGGAGCGCGGCGATTGCCGCGCTCCGTCGTCTTGTTGTTCGCTTAGGTTTTGCTTGAACTGTTTCGGCAAAACGCAGCTTGCGCGAGCCGCGGCTTTGCCGAAACGGCTGACCGCGGTCTGCGGTTACGCCCGAAGCACCGCGCGCACTTTTTCGGCGACCGCTTCGCTTTCTTCGTCGTCCGTGACAAGCTCGATTTCGTCGGGCGACGACGCGCCGAGTCCGAGTTCGACGGCGCGGGCGATTTGCTCCTGTTCCCAAATCGGCGTGTTCATAATGTCGCTGTTCGAGCCGAGCATTTTCAGAATCGCGACTCCGACTGCGTCAAGCGCAACGCGGTCGCTCCCGATTGTCATAAGTCCGGCGCGGTTGCGTGTGCCGTCCATAGGACCGCCGTCCGTGAATACCTCGACCGCGTCGGACAGCACGAAGTCCGGCGTGTAGGCGAGGTTCAGCTCCGCGATTTTGAAGCGTATGTCCGGCGTGTGGAGCTTCATAAAGTCTTTCGGCGTGATTCCGACGGCGAGCTTCAGCGAGTTTGAGTACACGCCGCCGAAGCCGTGCGTCTTGAGACAGCAGGTCGCGACGACGACGTCCGACTCCGAAAGCGCGCGCGGTATTTCGTACCCGCCCTGCCAGTGAAGGTCGCCGCGCTCGAACCTGACCCAGCCGTCCGCGGGAAGTTCCTCGAGATTCAGCAGCTCCGCGCCGTATTTCGCGCACAGTTCGGGAATCCCGCGCTGTCTGAACACGTCCGCCGCAGCCGCGGGACCGCTGCGCTCGCCGAGAATCAGCTTCTTCGGCGACGCGCCCGATACGAAGCTCAGCAGTTCCTCGAGCGTGTCGTTATGCGTCGAGCCGGGCGCGGGGTCTGCCGTGTTGAAGTTCGGCTTGACGTAAACCTGCTTGCCGGTGTAGTCTTTCTGACCGATAAAGCTGAAACAGCGTTTCGCGCCCGCGCGTCTGTCGGGCGCGGAAACAAGGTATATCTGTGACTTTGGCATATTTTGCTCCTTTTTATGAAGAAGCCGTCCTCCGGACGGCTTCTTCATTATGCGTTAAAGCTGAATTACTTCGTGAAACCCGCGCCCATATAGCAGAATATCATCGTGAGTTCCTGGTCGCTCAGGCGGCGGGGAGCCGGCATATCGAAACGCGGCGCGCCTTCCGCGCGCGGAGGATCGAACGGGTTGCCCATCGCCGCGAACACGTCGTTGTGGATAACGCCCGAACCGTGGAGCTGTTCGCGGTGCAGCAGGCAGTACACCATACCCGCGCCGTTTTGCTCCGGGGTCTTGAACATTGCCGCCATAGCCGCGAAGTCAAACGAGGGAGGACCGCCGGAACCACCGGGACCACCCGGTCCGCCGGGTCCGGGACCACCGGGACCACCGGGACCGCCGGGACCGCCGGGACCACCCGGACCGCCCGGACCACCGGGTCCGGGACCGCCGAACGACGGCATACGCATTACGCCGGCGGGGCAGAGGCAGAAGACCGCAACGCCGTTTTCGGCGAACGGCCCGACTTCGTTTGCGAGGGACATAATGACGCTCGTCGCCGCGGCTTTACCGGCGGCGTATACCGTGCCTCCGACCATCGGGGGCGCGTAGTGGAACTGCGTCGCGGAATATGTAACCGTTCCGTGCTTGCGGGCGAGCATATCCGGTACAAATTCTTTGACGGCGAGCGCGACGCCGCGCCCGGAGATTGCGTACGACTGATCGAGGTCCTCAATCGGAGACTCGAGGATTTTGCCGTTAAGGCGCATATTCATCGCGTTGTTGATGAGAATGTCCACCTTGCCGAACTTTGCGTATGCTTTCTCTTTGAGATTTTTCACGTCCGCCGCCTCGGTGATGTTCGTCTTGACGAACAGCGCGCAGTCGCGGCTGTTTTCCGCGTTGATAAGACGCTCTGTCTCCTTGCCGTTTTCCTCGTTGAGGTCTGCGATAACGACGCTCGCGCCCGCGGCTGCGAGACTGCGCGCGTAGCCGAGTCCGATGTTCGACGCGCCGCCGGTAACGACTGCGACCTCGCCTTTGAGTGCGTCGCCCGCGAGACCTGCCCGCTCTAACTCGAGAGCTCCGACGTTGAGAAACGTTTCTACCGTGTTTGCCATCTTAATTTGCTCCTTCTTTCTTATAGTTGTTGTGAAATGGTTAATATGAGCATTGTAGCACAAAAACAGGGAAGAAGTCAAGCATAATATTAGTGATTTTTGACGGTTGTTTACCGCCTGTCAGCAGCCCTGCCGGCGGAGCCTCCCGCAGCTCAGAATTTCGGCAAAACGCCGCCTGCGCGAAATGCGGCGTCGCCGGAATTCCCGCCGCCGCAGCTGCTTCGCGGGCGTCATAATCTCCTGATATTAGAGCTGATTTCGCTGAGCGCGCGGCTCGCTTCCATATCATAGTTCGGGTGGCGCGCCATATCGCCGAGCGAAAGCATTCCGACGAGATGACCGCCTCTTGTCACCGGCGTTCTGCGTACGCGCGCCGCGGACATTTTGCGCGCCGCCTCGCGAATGTCGTCGTCCGCCGTCACCGTGACGACAGACCGCGTCATAATCTCGCCGCAGAGCGTGTCCGCCGGGTCAAGCTCCGCCGCGATACAGCGCGTCACAATGTCGCGGTCGGTCAGTATGCCGCGCAGCCCGCCGCCGTCGCCGGTGACGGGCACCGCGCCGATGTTGTGCCGCGCGAGCAGCCGCGAAGCCGTAACCGCGGTGTCGGTCGTCGCGACGGAAACGACCGCCGGGTTCATAAGTTCGTATACGAGCATAAAAATACCTCCGGTGTTTTGAGGGAATTATCCCCAAAACACCGGAGACATATACGGACGGGAACGCGAAAAGCGTTATGCGCGCGCTTTTTTTCCGGAAAACCCACCGGTGGGACAGCCGCAAAAGCGAAGTATGTTTCGCGGAATACTCACGCGCCTACGCGGCTCTCCTGTTGTCTTTCTTCGGGAACACAAGACTGAACACGATTGTCGCGACGAGCGCGACCGCGACCGCGGCGTAGGTGTCCTCGATGACGTTGCTTATCGGATAATGCCCGTCGGTGACGACCTTTCCGAATTCGTCCTTAACGGTTGTCGCGATGTAATACCCTTTCCAAAACACCGCGACCGCAGCTGTCAGAATCATACTGACGCACGCGCCTTTTTCGCTCGCCTTTTTCCAGTAAATCCCGAACAGCACTACGACGAATAACGCACCGCGCAGAGAGTACGCCGCTTTTACGATTGTCAGTACCTCCGACGCGTTTACAAGCGCGATTGCACCGAGCGCGCAGACGACGCCGGCAATCGCGGTCGTGATTCGGGACATCTTGAGAACCTGTTTATCCGTCGCGTTCGGACGCAGTACGCGCTGGTAAAGGTCTTTTGTGATCATAGTGCCGGAGGACAGGATTATCGGCGATACGGTTGACAGAATCGCGGCAAGAATAGCCGAGAGCACGAGTCCGCCGATTATCGGGTTTACATTTTGCATCAGCGTGAACAGCGCGAGCTTTCCGTCAACGACGTTTACGCCGGCGCCGTTAAGCAAATCTCCGTTATGCGACATAACTTTCGCGACGATTCCGAGAAGTCCGGTGAGCAATCCGAACGGAGCCGCGACGCAAGCGGTGATGATGCAAGCCTTTTTTGCGGACGAAACATTTTTCGCGGCGAGAATCGGCTGGATACCCGCCTGAGCGGTGCACGCGCCGAGCAGACTCGCGAGAATCTGAGATACCGCAAAGCCGCGAACGCCCTTTTCTCCGGAGAAGAGATTGAAATAGTCCTTGCCGTCAGTGGCTTGAAGCTCCTTTACTTGCGGCACGAGCTGCCCGATGCCGCCGATTTTCGGCAGTACGAAGAACAGCGCGAGTATCACGCCGCCGTACATAACAAACAGATGAAGCTTGTTCGTACTCGCGACGGCGTTCATTCCTCCGGCAAGCGTGTAGACGATGAATATTATCGCGAAAACTACTACCGTGTAAACGAAGATGTGCGGAACGTCGAAGCCGAGTATGTTCATAATCGACTCGCCGAGCTTGCCTGCCGCAATCATCTGCGCGAGTCCGACCGCGAGCATTGCGACCGTAAGCAATATGCTCGAAACGGTGCGCGCGTTTACGCCGAAGAACTTTTCGATGATGCCCGGCACGGTCACGGTGTTGAGACTGCGGTACAGCTTTGCGAAGCACAGCGCGAGGAACATAACGCCTATACCGTTTCCGATTGTGTACCAAGCTCCGGCGAGTCCGTGGTTAAACGAGTACTCGGAGACTCCGGTCGTCGCCGTGCCGCCGAGCCACTCGCCGGCGGAAGCCGCGACTATCGCGAACATACCCATCGAAGCACCGTGAAACGAGTCGGACGATTTGGACTTTTTCATTGACATCACGCCGATTACTACCGTCAGCGCGAAGTATAAAACTATGATAATGAGTTGCACGATTACCCTCCCGAGGACACAGGCGGAGCCTTTGTCCGCCTGTCCCCGTTATATTTTTATTATAATTACAGCATACTTCCGACGACCGCCGGAATGATAAGCTCCGCTTCGGTTTTGGAGACGACTTCCTCAACCGTAACGCCCGGAGCCGTCTCTTCGAGTACGAGACCCGCGTCCGTCCTGTGAATCACGGCAAGCTCGGACACGATGTAGTCCACGCCGCCGACCGCCGTAAGCGGAAGCGTGCATTGCTTCAGGATTTTCGGGCTTCCTTTTTTGTCGCAGTGCTCCGTCATTATTATAACCTTTTTCGCTCCGGCGACGAGATCCATCGCGCCGCCCATTCCGGCGGCGGTTTTACCCGGCACCATCCAGTTCGCGAGGTTGCCGTTCTGGTCCACCTCGTACGCGCCGAGCACGGAGATTGCGACGTGTCCGCCGCGAATGTATCCGAAAGACGTGAAGCTGTCGAAACAGCAGCCGCCCGCGCGGAGCTTTGACACCGCGCCCGCGGCGTCCACGACGTCCGGGTCGGTCCACTCGCCGTCGGCGGGCGCGCCGGCGAGACCGATTGCGCCGTTTTCGGTGTCCACCCAAACGTCAACGCCCTCGGGGAGAAAGTCGAGGCACTTCGTCGGCATACCGATTCCGAGGTTGACCACGTCGCCGTCCTCAAAGAACCGCGCCGTGCGGTGTGCGATTAAATCGCGTCCGGTAATTTCAGGCATAGTTTCTTCCTCATTTAATTATTTTTGCGGCGATTGAATTTGCGTCAGGCAAAGACGCGCCGCAGCGTACAGTACGCCGGGTACGGCAAGGCGGCGCGGCAAAGCATCACGGGAATTATAACGCCACAATCGCATCGACGAGCGCGCCCGGAGTCATAATCTCGTCCGGGTCAAGCTCGCCGGCTTCGACGATTTGCTCCGCCTCAACGATGACCCAGTCCGCGGCGGTCGCCCAAATCTGGTTGAAATTGCGCGCCGTGCGGTGATATACGGCGTTTCCGAGCTTATCGACTTTCCACGCGTGAATCAGCGCGACGTCGCCGCGCAGAGGTTTCTCAAGCAGATAGTCCTTGCCGTCCACGTTGATGACGGGCTTGCCGTCCGCAATCGGCGTTCCGAGACCGGTCGGCGTGAGTATGCCGCCGATTCCGGCTCCGCCGGCGCGGACGCGCTCGCACAGCGTACCCTGCGGCACGAACGTCACGTCAAGCTCGCCCGAGACGACCTGCTCGACGGTTTCGGTGTTGGAGCCGATGTGCGAGCAGGTGATGTGCTTTATCAGGCGGTCCTGCACGAGCAGACCTATGCCGCGGCCCTTGACGCTCGTATTGTTGGATATGACGTTTATGCCGGTGATTCCCTTGGCGATAAGCCCTTTTATGAGCGTCTCGGGTACGCCGACGTTGACGAAGCCGGGAATCAGAACCGTCGAGCCGTCCCGAATCACGGAAACCGCGTCTGCGAGCGGTACGATTTTATTTTTTGCCATAGCGACCTCCGTTAAGCCTGCGGCGACCAGGTCGCGGGGTGCGTCGTCTCGTCGCGGAGCGTGTGCCGCGTGATGCCGAGAATTTCGCGCGCGTCCTCCGCGGTCGCGATTTCGCGCTGCGCGAGCTTTGACAGTTCGACGGCGCGCTCGACAAGCTCGACGTTTGTCGCGACTTTGCCGCGCGCATAGTAGATATTGTCCTCAAGTCCGACGCGCAGTCCGTCTGCGCCGAGCGCGAGTCCCGCGAGCAGCATCGGGAGATGTCCCTTGCCGATACCCGAAACAGACCAGGTCGCTCCGGCGGGGAGTTTGCCGACGAGAAACGCGAGGTTCTCCGTCGTCGCGGGCATACTGCCGCCCACGCCCATAATGAACTGAATGTGCGGCGGCTTCGGAATGTTGTGCTTATCGACGTAGTACGCGACCGAGTCGATGTGACCCGTGTCGAAAACCTCGAACTCCGGCTTGATGTCGTGCTTCACGACTTCCTGCGAGAGGTAGTTGAGGAAGCGCGGGCTGTTTTCAAAGATATAGCTGTTCGCCCAGTTAATCGTGTTCGGGTCGAACGAGCACATCTCGGGAAGCAGCGCGCCGAGGTGCTGTATGCGTTTGACGTCCTCGTACTCGCCGCCGGAGGTCGTGAGGTTAATCAGAATATCGACGCCGGCTTTCTTCGTCGCCTCGCGGGTGATTTCGACCGCCTCGGTGAACTTCGCGAGACTCATCGACTTGTAGCCGATTTCGAGCTTTCCGGCGACTTCCTTGTCCTCGCGGACGTGAATATGCGCGACGGACGCGCCCGCTTTCGCGCAGGCGACAATTTGCTCCGCAAGTTCCTCCGCGGTGTACGGTACGGTCGGAGCCTGGTCTTTCTTTGTCCCCGCGCCGCAGAGACATACCTGGATAATGATTTTATTGGATTTTGACATTGTTTACTCTCCTTAAGAATTTGAAAGTTTTGAGGACGTTACTTTTTCGTGAAAAAAGTAACAAAAAAGCAGAGTTAAGCGTACGCTCCGCCGCCGCAGCGGCGTTCCCCGTGCGAAGCACGGAGCGGCGGGAGGGCTTTGCCCGACCGGGCGTTATACCGGGTCGTCCATAAACTTCTTAGTCAGCTTGAACACCTCGAACAGCTGCTTGTCGCGTTTTGCGAGAAGCTCCTGCTTATCGACGCCGGCATAGTCGTAGAAGCCTTTGCCGGTCTTGAAACCAAGCTCGCCCTTTTCGACGTGTTCCGCGAGCGAGGTCGGCATATCGACCGGTTCTGGCGGCGTGTACGACTTGTTTTTGTAGTTATTCGCCGTCATATCGAGCCCGCCGAAGTCGGCGCGCTTGCATAGTCCGAGGACGACGGCGCGCGGGATAAAGCTCGCCTTGACCGCCTTGTCGATGTCCTCCGGCGTGCAGTAGCCGTTGTCGAGCAGATAGAACAGCTCGGTGTTCAGCACCATCTGCATACGGTTCGCGATATAGCCGCGAATGAACTTTTTCATCAGCACGGCGGTCTTGCCGCACTTTTCGAGAAGTTCCACCGTCACGTCGGCGAAGTCCTGCGGAGCCTGTTCGCTCTTGACGACTTCGACGAGCGGAATCAGGTGCGCCGGCGAGTACCAGTGCGCGATAACCGCCTGCGGCAGCAGGCTTCCGGGAATCAGGTCAAACACGTTCAGACCCGAGGTGTTCGACGCGATTACCGCGTCCGGCTTGACCGCGCCGGGCAGTTTCGCGTAAAGCTCGGTTTTCGCGTCGCGGTTTTCGACAATCGTCTCCTGAATGAAGTCCGCTCCCGCGACGGCTTCCTCTACCGTCAGCGCGAATTTTACGCGCGCGAACGTCGGCTCAAGCTCCGCGGCGGCGAGCAAATCCTCCTCAACGAACGTTTCGAGAGCTTTGTGCAGCGTCGCTTTCGCTTTCTCGCGCGTTTCCTCGCTGCGCGTCCACATAGTGACGTCGTAGCCGCCGATTGCGAACATCTGCGCGATACCGGGTCCCATAGTGCCCGCGCCGAGCACCGCGATTTTCTTAATGTCAGACAGCGTTTTTGCCATTAGAAGCTGCCCTCTTCCCACGCGACGAGCCGCACGAAGCCGCCGTCCGCCATTTCGCAGCGGAACGGGAACGCCGCGATAACCATACGCTTCCCGGAGATTTCGTCGATGTTGCCGCCCGCGTTTTCGACCGTACACACGCCGTGCTGCATAAACAGACGGTGACACGGCTCATAGTCGTGGAACTTCTCCGACGCGTCGTGTCCGGTGGCGTCGCGGTACGCGGTGTCAAGCCACGGCATCTGCTCTTTGAGCGGATAGTGCCACAGCGGCGCGTCCGTCGCGCCCCAGGTTCCGGCGATGCCTTTGATGTGCTTCTCGTGAATGAGCCACTTCGCGACGGTGGGTCCCATACCCGGATAGTAGTTGTAGTACTTGTCGTTGTTCTTGCGCCACAGTCTCTGGAATCCCGTGTTGACGACGACCCAGTCGTTCGCGCGGATTTCGAGTCCGTCTTTCTTCGCGGCTTTCTCGAAGTCCTCCGGCTGAAGCTCTTTCCAGATGTCGCCGAACTTTGACGGGTCGCCGTCCGCCGCGTCCCACTTTGCGTTGAACTCGTCGAACAGGTGCGTCATATCGAGGATAACGCCGGTGCCGACGCAGTGTTCGAGCGGGATTTCGGCGAAAGTGTACCCGTAACGCTCGCGGTCAACCTCCTCCTCGTGGAGGACGTGGTTCGGCGCGTCCATATGCGTACCCGCGTGAAGCGTACCGGTGTACGTCATCGTGCGCTTGTGAAAACGTCCGAGATACTGCCCGCGCGGAAACTGGAGGTCGGAGCGCGCGCCGGGGAACGGCCACAGCGGCGTGTCAACGCCCCAGGGGTTCGAGAGGTCGTGGATTTTCGTCATCGTGGACTTGTCGAGGTAAAACTTCGACTTGTCGAGCGGCATATACGCCATTGTAATGTCCTCCTGAAAAAATTTTATACGGGTTTGACCCGCCGCGCGCCGGGGCGCACGTTCATACCGCATTATTGTAAACCTTAGTACGGTACCATTGTCAAGTGTTTTTTGAAAATTTACGCAAAAAAATGCGGACAAAACGTCTTTTGCCCGCATTTCGGTTATATTTGTGAGTTTTCCGTCAGTCGCCGAGACGGTCCTCAATCTTTTTGAGGTTCGGCGCGACCGCAATGAACGCGTCCACGAGGCGCGGGTCGAACTGCCTTCCGCGTCCCTCGCGGATAATTTCGACCGCCTCGTCGTGCGAGTACGCCGGCTTGTAAACGCGCTTGTTGACGAGCGCGTCGTATACGTCCACAATCGAGAGAATCCGAGCGGAGAGCGGGATTTCCTCGCCCTTAAGTCCGGTCGGGTAGCCGTTGCCGTCCCACCGCTCGTGGTGGTAATAGCAAATCTCGCGGCAGTAGTTCATATAGCCCGCGTTGTCGCCGAGCTTGTCGAGCATTTCGTCAATCAGCTTGCAGCCGATGACGGTATGCTCTTTCATAAGCTCGAACTCTTCGTCGGTGAGTCTTCCGGCTTTGAGCAGAATCGTGTCGCTGATTCCGATTTTCCCGATGTCGTGCAGCGTCGTCGCGCGGACAATCGAGTGCGTGACGGACGGAGTCAGATAATCGTGAAAATCCGTACAGCTCGGGTCGGAGACGAGGAACGAGATGAGCAGCTCCGACAAAAGCGCGGTGCGCTTGATATGCTCGCCGGACTCGAGACTGCGGTACTCGACGACCGTAGCGAGCACTTCAAGCGTCTGCTCGTATGTACGCATAAGCTCGGCGGTTTTCTGCTCGACCATAAACTCGAGATTCTGCTGATACTTCCGCAGTTCGACGAGATGCCCGAGCCGCGTCAGAATAAGCTCTTTCTCGAACGGCTTCGGCACATAGTCGGACGCGCCGGCTTTAAGCCCTTTCGTCTCGACCTCGCGGGAGTCCGCGGCGGTAATCAGCAGAACGGGTATGTTCGCCGTCGCGGGGTCCGCCTTAAGCTCGGCGAGAACCTCGAAACCGCCTTTGCCCGGCATAATAATATCGAGCATAATCCCCGCCGGGATAATGTGCTGATTAAATATGACGTCGAGAGCCTGTTCTCCGTCCTCCGCCTCGATAGTATCATAGTCGTCGCCGAGGTATTCGCTTAGCAGTATGCGGTTGATCTCAACGTCGTCTACAATTAAAATTGTATCCTTATCCATTATATCTCTCCTTTTAACCGCTCGGTCGGACAAGTCCTCCCGTCGCTTACTTACCGCTTGGTCGGGCAAAGCCCGGGATTAACCGCTTGCCGGAAATGAATTCCGGCTTCGCTCCGTGCTCACTGTGTTCGCACGGGGAACGCGCCTGCGGGCGCGGAGCCGTCTGCGGCGGCGTATCAGCCGCTTGGTCGGGCAAAGCCCTCCCGTCGCTCAACATTTTTCGCCGCGCAGCGGCTCAAAAACGCCGCTGCCGTTCCGTACGGCTCAAACATCGCTTGCGCTCGTTTTCGCTGACGGAACGTTACTCGCGGCGGCTCGCGAACTCGTTCGCTCGCTCACGTTACTTACCGCTCGGTCGGGCAAAGCCCTCCCTGCGCTCCGTGCTCACCGTGTTCGCACGGGGAACGCGCCTGCGGACGCGGAGCCGTCCGCGGCGGCTATTCACACGGCGGAAACTGCGGACGCGGTGATACGGTTCGCTTGTTGATACAGCCCCGGTCCCGCCGCGGGAGCGCGTATAACGAATCACATTATACTACACTCAGGGGGGGGGCTGTCAAGCGGAACGGCGTATTTATTTTTTTAGTTCGGTCTTGCAAGCTCTTCCGCGCTCAATGTTCCGCAAAACACCGTTTGCGTGAGACGCGGATTTGCTTATCTGCCGCTCGGCAGACAGATCCTCCCGCCGCTTACATTCAGGCAAAACGCCGTTGCGGACGGTTTACCGAAGTGCCGGGAGCTTGAAACAGAAGTGTAAATCGCGCTACAGCAGCGCGATTTCCGCCTTGGCTTTGTCGTCCGCGTCGCGAAGACTGCCGAGCAGCGCGTCGTGCGGCTCGCCGTTTTTAAGAGCCTGTTCGAGCGCGAGAGCCGCCGCCTGTACGCCGACGAGCGACAGGTTCGCCGCCACGCCCTTTATCGTATGCGCATCGCCGGTCGCGGCTTCGAGCGAACCCGCGCCGAGGTTTTCCGCGAGCTTCGCGAAGTACCCGCCCTCGACATATTTTCCGAGAAGACGCTTGTATAGCGACATACTTCCGCCGACGCGGGAAAGTCCGCTGTCAAGATCGATTACGCTGTTATCAGGCATTATTCTGCACCTCTGATGTTTGAAATAAAGCGGGCGGAACGACCCGCGGAAATATACCGATTTGATTATAACAGATAATCGCAAAAAAGCAAACACTTTTTTTGAGGCTTGACCGCTTGGTCGGGCAATAGCGCTCCCGCGCTCCGTGCTCGCAGGCTCGCACGGGGAACGCGACTGCCGCCGCCGCGCGGGATAAGCGCGGCGCGCTGTGCGAACCGAAAAGTAGGTTGACTATTCACATTTGCGCGGATATGTGTTATAATGTCCGCAGACGGCTCCGCAGACGGCTGCGCGACCGCGGGCGCGGGGTTGGGTTTCGCACTCTGCGGAGTGCGGGGCGTTTTCCGCCGCGGGCAACTTGCGCCGCTTGCGAGCGGCGCGGTGCAAAGAGGGGGCGGCTCAAACGCCTCTCGCCCCCTCTCTGCACTCTCCCCTTGGCTAAGGGGAACGGAAGTCGCGCTCACG
>JAITNK010000010.1 GCA_031290515.1 Oscillospiraceae bacterium | reverse complement strand
AAGTCGGTCGTGCCGGACGCGATAATCTCCTCCGCCTGCGCGACGGACTTCACCGAGCCGACGACGTTCAGCTTCAGGTCGGGGTACGCTTTTTTTATGTCCGCCGCCCAGTGGACGTTGTATCGGTCAGGATATGTATACGGCTGAATCATCGGGCGCATAACGGAGGGTTTGCCCTGCGTGTCGTGCAGCCCGCCGGAGACGTGCAGAATATCGACCTTGTCCTTTATGTAACCGATGAACTCGAGCGTTTCGGGGAAGTGCGTGTGCCCCTCCTCGTATTCCTCCGCCGAGATGCGGTACTCTATGACGAGGTCTTCTCCTGCGGCGGCGCGCACCGCGTCGAGCATTTCGGCGGCGAAGCGGCTGCGGTTGCGGACGCTTCCGCCGTATTCGTCGGTGCGGCGGTTGAAGTACGGACTCAAAAACTGCGGCAGCAGGTTTCCGTGCGCTCCGTGGAACATTACGGACTTCATTCCCGCCTTTTTGCAGCGCGCAGCCGCGTCCGCGAACTTCTGAATCGTCTCCTCGATTTTCTGTTTTGACATCTCGCGCGTCGGAACCGGCTCGCGGTTCGCGATTCGCGCGCGGACGCGCTCCGCCTCGGTGATAACCGCGCTCGGGGCAAAGCCGGTCTCCCCCGCGATTGTCCCGGCGACGTTACCCTGCGTCGCGCCGCAGTGGTTGATTTCGAGCTGACCTATCGCGCCGTACGTCGCGCACATCTCTGCGAACGTCGAGAGCGACATAATGACGGAGTCGTTCGACAGGTCGATTTGCCCGCCTTCGTCGAAGCACTCGTTGCGGTCGATTGAACAGTTGCCGACGGTAATCACCGCCGTGCCGCCTTTCGCGAACGGACGGAACCAGTCGAGCAGCGCGGACGTGACGTGACCGTTGTCGTCGCCCGTTCCGGCGGCTCCCGGCGGCGACAGCTCGAGCCGGTTTTTGTAGTACGCGCCGCGAATCTGAACCGGCGCGAAAACGTGCGGATATTTGGACATTATATAGCCCTCCTATTATTATTGTTGAGTATGCCGCGCCCGCAGACGCGTTCTCCGCGCGGGTATGCGGGCACGGAGCGGCGTAAGGCTCGCCGACAAGCGGATACTTATGTTACCGTCATCATTCCGCCGTCGTGCGGTATCACCGTGCCGGTAATCTGCACTCCCGCGGGCGACGCGAGAAAGACGCACAGCGCGCCGATTTCGAGTCCCTCTCCGAAACGGTGCGCCGGCATCATACTCTCAATCGCCGCGAACGCGGACTTCGGCAGGTCTGCGTCGAGGTCGCTGTGCGTAGGACCCGGCGCAATCGCGTTGACGCGGATTCCGTAGTCCCCGAGCGTTACGGCGAGGAACTTCGTGAATATCTCAAGCCCGGCTTTCGACGCGTGATACGGCGCGTTCGCGTGTTCCTTGGCGTTGGACACTTTCTGCGCGCCGATACTTGTGATATTGATGACGCTGCCGCCGCTGCCCGCGTCGCGCATAGCGGGAACGAATTCGTGAATCACGTTCGCGGTTCCGTGCAGGTTCGTACCGATAACGCGGTGCCACTCGGAAAGCCCCTGCTCCGTAAAAAAGTCTACGGTTGTAGCCACTCCGGCGTTGTTGACGAGTACGTCGAGCTTGCCGAATTCGCCGTAAACCCGCTTTTGCGCGGCGATTACCGAATCGCGGTCGGCGACGTCGCACGCGACGCCGAAGTACTTTCCGCCGTGCTTTGCGAAGCCCGCGGCGACCTCGTTTGCCGAAGTCCCGTTGCGGCAGAGAACCGCGACGTTCGCGCCCGCCTCGGCGAACGCGGTCGAAATCCCGAGTCCGATGCCGCGGTTGCCTCCCGTAACCGCGACGTTCTTGCCCTTGACCGAGAACGCTCCGGCGAGCGTTCCGATTGGCGGCGTTTTAATCATTGTCTGTCCCTCCGATTTTTGATTTTGTTATTCGCGGCGTCGAATACAATCACCGAAACTATCGCCGCGAGCGCGGCGGCAGGAGCTTTATCATCAGTCTTGCCCCGTTCCTGCTCTTTTTTGTAAGTATACACCAAATTCGCCCGCAATGCAACAGCTGTTTTCGTCAGACATACGTTTGCCGCAGCTTATTTTGCCTTATATTGTTTATTTCACAACATATAGTCTAATATAACACTGTTTGTCTGTTGCTGTGCAATTTTGATAGAAATTTAGCTTGACATTCCCGTAAAAAAGGTTAAAATGCTTGCAGTGGCAAAAAAGCGGTAACTCCGCAATACATTTTTGGGAGGAGAATCTTTAATGAAAAACTTTTCTGGCAAAATCGCGTTCATCGTCGGCGGCGCGTCCGGAGCCGGTCTCGGACAGGCGAAGCTCTTCGGCGGACTCGGAATGAAAGTCTCGATCGCGGACGTTCGTCAGAGCGCGATTGACACGGCTCTCGCCGAGCTGAAGTCGCTCGGAATCCAGGCGGCGGGCTACCAGGTGGACATCACCGACGAGAAGTGGTACACCGCGGTCGCGGACGCTGCCGAGCGTCAGTGGGGCGGACCCCCGCACCTCGTTATCCACACTGCCGGCGTAAACTCGTTCGGACCCGCCGAGGCTTCGACGTTCGCGGACTACAAGTGGATTGTCGGCGTGAACCTCTACGGACCGATTAACTCCTGCGTCATCTGGGTTCCGCGTATTCTCAAGGCGTACAAGGACGACATCAAGGCGGGCAAAACCGAAGCCGCTCTCGCTTTCGTCTCCTCGATGGGCGCGTTTGACGGCTACGACACCGACGCGCCGTACTCCGTCTCCAAGGCGGGACTCAACAACCTCGCGTACTCGTACTACAAGGCTCTGAAAAAGTACGGTATTCACGTTGTGGTGCAGTGCCCGGCGAACATAAACTCCAACATCGGCGAAGCAATCAAGACGCGTCCCGCCGACCTTGCCGACTCCGGATACTACACGTCCGAGGGAACAATCAATATGCTCAAGTCGATTCACGCGACCGGTATCGACCCCGTGAAGCTCGCCGAGTATATGAAGTTCGCGCTCGAGAACGAGATTCCCATCTCGCTTCCGTTTGAGGGCGACGACCCCGCCGCGATGATGCGTTCGTCCTACGACACGCAAATCAAGTGGGCTTCGCTCAAGGGTATGGAAGAAATCAAAAAAGCCGAAGAAGAGCGCGCCGAAATGTTCCGCAAAATGCGCGAAGAGGGCGGCGGACCGGGCGGTCCCGGAGGACCCGGCGGCGGTCGTCCCGGCGGACCCGGACCGGGCGGTCCCGGCGGCGGATTCGGCGGACCGCCGCAGTCCGATATTCCGATGGAGACTTTCGGTCAGGCAAAGCCCGAACTCGACTGGGTTGACGAGGGTTCCAGAAAAAAGTAACCTAAGCGAATAAGCAAAGGACGCTTGCCGTATGACAAGCGTCCTTTTGTTTTGACTCTGTTTACCTGAACAAGTCCGCGAGCTTGCGCCAAAATCCGCGCTTCGGAACCTCCGGCTCGGCGACCGCGGCTTTCTTCGCCGCGATTTCCTCCGTGCGCATTACGAACTGCACCGTCTGCACCGCGTTGCGTCCGTCAACGAACGACTCCGGCTCGAAGTCCGAGCCGCCGAACGCCGCGAGCGCTTCGTCGAGCTTCGCCTGCGCCATTGCCGGGACGAGCGCGACCACAGACGAATAGCTTCGCGCGCCGGAAGCCGCCTGCTGTCCCGCAGATGCGAGCGCGTCCGCGCCGTCGGACAGCTCCTGCGCCGCTCCGTCGAGCGCGGCGAACGCAACGGCGAGCGCGTCAACCGCGCCGCAAAGGCTTGAAACGGAGCCGAGCAGCGGGGCAAGCTCCGGCGAGGAACCGTAGACGCTCTGCAAACCGTCCGCGGTGCGCTTCAGCTCCCGCGCCTGCGCGGCAAGCGCGTCGAGCGAGGTCTTGAAGTCGCCTGCGTTCTCCCGGAACGCCGCCGCGCCGCCGCCGTACTCCGCGAGCTGTGCGGAAAGCTCCGCGAGTCCCGCCGAGACGTCCGCCGCGCCCGCGGTCAGCGCGTCGAGTCCCGCCGTTACGGACGACAGGTCGGGCAGCGCGAACTCCATCGAGAACGGCAGGGCGGCGAATTCGACCGGCGCGAGCCGGAAATTCTCCGCGTCCGCCGACCAGAAAAGCTCCGCGCCGCCGCCCGGCAACACCGTAAACGTCAGTATGCGCGAGCCGCCGATTGCCGCGACCGCCGCAGTCTCCGACTCCGCGCCGGAGAATACCGCGTCCGGCAGCGTCACCGTGATTTGCAGCATATAATTATCAAAAAATACCGTGGGAACCGCGTCGTTCCGCGTGACTGAAATTGCGCAAGCGACCGCGCCGGACTGCCCCGCAAGCTCCGCGGGCGCGACCGCAACGCCGCCGAGTTTGTAGGTTATGGCGATGTTCCACGGCAGTTCGGTCGAAACGAGGTTGCCCTGATAGGTGAACTCGCCCGGATACGCGTACACGACTCCGTCCGCGTCGAGTAACGGCTCCGACGTGTCCGTCAGGTTGACGACCGCGTCGTAGCTCCCCCAGTCGCGCACATAGTCGTGACCGTAGTCCGTGACCGTGTTCACGGCGTAGAGCTTACGCACGGCGCCGTCCGCCGCGAGCACGGCGAATATCGTCTCGTTTCGCGTCTCCGCGGAGTACGCGGTTTCCCCGGCGGGAAGCCCGTTACCCGGCGCGGAAGCCGGAACGGAAGTCAGCAGCGCGAACGAGAGAACGAGCGCGATAACCGCGTTTTTCATACGGTTTCCTCCTTGTTCTGCGGTTTTGTGCCGGCAGCCCTGCGTTTATGCGTCGTGCGTCTGATAACCGGGTCGAGCGCGATAAGCGCGGCGGGCAGGAAGCAGTTCACCATTATAAAGCTGAGCGCGGTGCCGCGCGTCAGCAGGATACCGAGGGTTTTTACGATTGGGTTCGCGGACACGATTGCGAGCGCGGCTCCGGAGAGCGCGAGCGTCGCCGCCGAAATCAAAATCGAGCGGAACGACTTGCCGTAGGTGAGGTACACCGCGCGCGCCGAAGTGTAACCGCGCCCGAACCGGAACCGCGTATAGTTGTCGGCGAACAGAATCGCGTAGTCAACCGTCGCGCCGAGCTGCACCGTCGAGATGACAAGGTATCCGATAAACGACAGCGGCTCCCCGGTGAAATACGGCACGGACATATTGATCCAAATCGAGACCTCGATTGTGAGCAGCAGTACGACCGGCAGCGACAGCGAGCGGAACGTGACGAGTATCACCGCGCCGCACAGCAGTATCGCGATAAGGCTGATAAGCCCGCGGTCGTACTGCACGGTGTCCTTTATGTCGTACAGATTCGCGCTCCCGCCCGCGGAATACGAAGTTTCGTAGTACTTCGCGACCGTGCCGCGCACCGCCTCTACCGTTGCGAACGCCGTGTCTCCCTCGTCCGCCGTGTCGGTGTATGCGATAATCCGCGCGTAGTCGTCGGAGTAAAACAGCGCGGACACCGTCTCCCCCGCAATCTCCGGCGGAATATTTATGTCCGCGGACGCGGCGTATGATACTACGTTCAGAATGTGCGGCAGCTCCGCGAGTTCCCGCGCGAGCGCGCGCTCGGAGGACGGCTCGCCGCGCGGCACAAGTATCGCTATCGGCTGTGAAACGCCGAACACCCCGGTTATCTTCGCGTCGTCGCGGTACATTCGCGTTGACGGGTCGTATCCGCCCGTGCCGTATACCAATTCGCTCTTCGACTGCGCAAGAAAGCACGGCACGGCGACCGCAACCGCGATTACGAGCGCGGGTATGCGTATTTTGGCGAACACCTTGCCGATGTGCGCGAACGACGGCAGAATCTGCTTGTGCTTCGCGCGGTCAACGAGCTTATACGCGCACAGCGTCAGCGCGGGCAGGAAAATCATAACGGACAGATAGCTCAGGATTATACCTTTTATGAGGTTCAGCCCGAGGTCTGTTCCGATCCGGAATTTCATAAAACACATCGCGGCGAATCCGAAAATCGTCGTAAGCGCGCTTGCGGCGATTGCGGGGAACGCGCGCCGCATCGCCGTGCGCATCGCCCCGCGCGCGTCGTCCGTCTCGCCGCGCGCGTCCGAAAACGCGTGAAGCAGGAATATCGCGTAGTCGAGCGAGACTGCGAGCTGTAAAATCGGGCTTATCGAGTTTGTGACAAACGACTGCTCCCCGAGGAAAAAGTTGATTCCGGAGTTAATCAGCACCGCCGCGCCGATCGCCGAGAGGAACAGCAGCGGTTCGAGCCACGACTCCGTCGAGAGCAGCAGGATAATCAGAATCAGCGGAACCGCGAGCATCATCGCGCGGCTCGATTCGCCGCGCGCCAGCTTCTGCCCCGAATAGCGGTACACCGATTCGCCGGCGACCGCGCCGTCCTCGCCGATAAGGTCGTAAATCCGCTCGATTGTGTCCGCTTCGGCTCCCGACCCTATCGTGACGCTGAAAACCGCCGCGCCGTCCCTGTAGTACGGCGAAACGACGCTTTCTCCGAGGTATTCGAGCGGCATTTTCACGTCCGCAACGTCGTCGAGCCACGTCACCGAGGTCACGCCTTCAATCGCGGACAGCGACCGCTTCACCGCGGCAGCCTCCGTCAGCGATAAGTCCGTCACCATAACGCGCGTGTTCGGAATCTCCTGCGCGAATTCCTTCGCCATAATCCGGAGCGCGACCGTCGAGTTTGATTCCGGCGGCAGAAAACTTATCATATCGTACTTCACGCCTACACCGCCCATAAGCAGCGCGCCCGCAACGGCAAGCAAAACGAACACAGCCGTCACCGCGCGGTTGTGTTTCGTAACGAATCCGGTTAAAAACTTCATACTACACTTTGCACCTTACAAAACAAACTGTTGCTTTATTGCGCTAAGTGTAGTATACTTTCGCTATGTAAAATTTGCAACCGTTAATTTCACCGTTCCTGTTCGTTAGCGTACAAAAACCGCAAAACTGTTGAACAGTTGCAAAAAATTCACAATTAGGGAGGCTCCCGGATATGGAAGAGAACCGGCGCAAGTCAGACCGGCGAATCAAATACACGCGGATGGTAATCCGGGACAGTTTTATCGACCTGCTTGAGAATAAGAACATCTCGAAAATCACAGTCAAGGAAATCTGCGAGGGCGCGGACGTTAACCGCGCGACGTTTTACGCGCACTTTTCCGACCAGTACGACCTGCTGAAGCAAATCGAGCTCGAGATTATCACGGACATCGGCAGCTATCTCGACACGCGGAGCATCGGCGGCGCGGAGTTCACGATTCCGTTTGAGATGCTGAAAAACGTACTCGAATACGTCAAAAAAAATGCGCGCCTGTGCACCGTACTGCTCAGTCCGAACGGCGACATCAGCTTTCAGCAGGAGATAACGTCGATTCTCGGGAGACAGTTCGTCCTTGCGTGGTTCGCGGGGCGCACCGTCGATCCGTCGGAAATCGAGTTCATCTACCTGTTCGCCGCGTCCGGAAGCGTCGGGGTAGTGCGCCGATGGCTTTCGGACGGCACGCGGAACTCCACCTCCGAAATGGCGGAGCTGCTTCTTAAAATCGCGTCCCGCGGAACGCAGGCGTTTATGTAACTCCTTGCGAGCTTTACCTCCGTACGCCGAGCCGGGAGGGGGGCGCGATTTGCTTTGCGTCCCCCCTTTTACGCCGTGCCTTAACTACCGCGCTTCGCGGCGTTTCAGAGTCAGGCGGTCGGCAATCATCGCTATGAACTCGCTGTTCGTCGGCTTACCCTTGATGTTGGACACGGTGTAGCCGAAATACTTTTGCAGCGTTTCGAGGTCGCCCCTGTCCCAGGCGACTTCGATCGCGTGACGAATCGCCCGCTCCACACGGCTCGGAGTGGTCGCGTACTTCCTTGCGACCGTCGGATACAGCACTTTCGTAACCGTGTTTATTATGTTCGGGTCGTTCACCGAAAGCGTTATCGCCTCCCGGACATACTGATAGCCCTTGATATGCGCCGGGATACCGATTTCGTGAATCACGTCCGTCACGAGAGCTTCGATGCTCGCCTCCGCCGGTCTTGTCGGCGGGTGCAGTTCCCGCGCTTCGGACGCGCCCCGACACTTTCCCGAGACAAGCCGTATCCGCGACAGCAGCGATTCCGAGTCGCACGGTTTCTGCATAAAATATGAAGCTCCGTGCGCGGAAGCTTCCGCAAGAGTATGTTCGCTTGCGAAGCTCGAAACGAATATGACGGCGGGACGCGAGTCCTCGGGCATATCCGCGATTCTCTTCATAACCGTCAGTCCGTCCACCGCCGCGAGAATAATGTCGCAGACGACGACTTCCGGCTTAAACGCCGCGACCGCGCGAAGCACCTCGCCGCCGTCCGGCGTGTCGCATACGATGTCGATGTCCCCTTCGTCCCGCATAAGCTCTGTGACGAGGAGGCGGTAATCCTCGTTTGTGTCCGCAACGATAACCTTTGTCTTGTTTTGCATACGGCTTCTCCTAAGTATGTATAAAATATGCTTGAGCGAACAGATTCTACCATATATCTCCAAATTGCGCAAGTGGGAGATTTTGCCGAATTGCAACAAGTTTTGTCGTATTTTGCGTTCGCGGAACACCGTTGCAATTACAGGATATTCGCTGTCAGCGCGGTCGCCAGAACGCCGAAATTTTCCAGGTATATTTTACCAAATTTATCCGGCTGCAACGGCGGCGCGCCGAGTCCGCACTCTATCGTAAAACCCGGACGGTCGTACATTTCGATGAACCAGTCCTTGTATCCCGCGAACGACGAATCCGGCGGAGTAAGCTCCGGAGTGTAGCCCGAAATGCGCCCGAACAGCTCCGCGAGTTCGCGTGAAAGCGGCGGTTCCATATCGAGGTACTTCCAGTATATGACCTCTCCCTGCGTGTGATACGACAGCGTGAGCTTGAAGTCGTGCGCAAGCGTCAGATCGCGTACGGCGCGCGACTCCGGAGCCGTGAGCGGCGCGTCGCCGACGAAGTCACGCGGCGCGGGCTTCGTGAACCCCTGCGCGAACTTGATTTCGCGCGCGCGGTTCCAGTTCGCCGGGTACTGTAAATTCGGGTCTACGCCCTCGATGTTCGCTTTCCAGCCGTCCGGGAACGGAATCCCGGGAAACTCCGCGGCTATCGCCCGCGCCTTGTCGTAATACGCGCCGGAGCGCAGCGCACCCGTGACAAGCTCGACGCCGTCCGGGTTGACGAGAGGCGCGACCGTCAGCCGCGACTTGCCGAACAGCGACTGCGCGTCAATGCCGTACATCTCGCCGCCCGCCGAGACTGCCTTTGCGTAGTCCTCGAGAAATTTCACAAGCACCGGAGTCGTTATCCACTCGTTCGCGTGGTGCGACGCGTTGTAAAACACCTCGTGGCCGTATCCCGCGCCGATTTCCGCGCACAGCAGCTCGTGCCCGGTAACGCTTCTGCCGTAAGTCCGCCAAGCGACGAACGGGTACCGCGCGCCGATTCCCTCGGCGCATATCGCGAGAGCCGCCGCGCTCCAGCGAATGTTCACCGGCGTAACGTCGAACGGCAGCGGGATTACAAGCTCCGTGCCGACGGTCAGCCGCTCCGGGTCGATTCCCGGGTTCGCCGTCTCGATGGCGCGCGGTTTCGTTCCGTACTCCGCCGCCAATTTATAATAAGTGTCGCCGGGCGCGACCTCGCGGAGCATAAAGCCCGCCAGATACGGAGACAGCGATTTCCAGGTATTGTATCCGACGACGCCGTCCTGCACAAGACCGCGCGTCGCCTGGAACCCTCTGACGGCGGAGAGCGTCTTTGAGCCGAATATGCCGTCAACCGCCGTCCGGAAGCCGGAGCGCGACAGCGCGGTCTGAAGTAAATCCGTAGCCGGAGACGCGTCTCCGGCGCGGAGCGTGGGGAGCTTTTCCATATGCCACCGTCCTTTTGTCAGTCTGTATCAGACTATGACCGGCGCGGAAACGATATGTGCGGACAATGCACAAATTTGTCACGCA
This sequence comes from Oscillospiraceae bacterium, assembly GCA_031290515.1. GTDB lineage: Bacteria > Bacillota > Clostridia > Oscillospirales > Oscillospiraceae > JAIRRO01. Next base: position 2,511 of record JAITNK010000010.1, on the reverse strand, counting down.
ATAAGCCAAAGGCTCGGGGCATACTGTAAAAGACAGTCGGCGCGCGGTACAAGCCGGACGCTTATACGGAGGATTACTGTGAATATAACAGTAAATAGATTCATTTTTCGCAGAGTTTTTCATATTCTAATAGCAATATCTGTCACACTTGCGGTGACTTTTTCCGCATATACAGGGGCAACTGCATTTGCGCTTGAGCTTGTTCCGGTCGGACGCATTGTCGGAATCAAACTCGATACGGACGGCGTAGTCGTCGTCGGGGTACCCGACAAATGCTCCGACGGCGCAACTCCTTCCCCGGCGAAAGCCGCGGGTTTCCGGGTCGGAGATATTATAACTAAGGTGCGCGGCGCGGACGTTGACAGCTGCGAGTCGCTCAAGGCACTTACGAACAAAAACGGCGGCAAAAACGAAATACTCGCTGTCCGCGTCGAGCGCTGCGACGAAACGATTCAGCTTCAGGTGAAGCCCGCGACGATAGCGGGCGGCGAGCGCACTCTCGGACTCTGGGTGCGCGACGGCGTTTCCGGCATCGGCACGGTGACGTTTTACGACCCCGAAACGAAAATATACGGCGCGCTCGGTCACGCGATTAACGACGCGGACTCCGGCGTTCTGCTCCCCGTCAAAACCGGAAGTATATCCTCCGCCACGGTTTCCGGCGTAGCGAAAGGCGCGGCGGGAACCCCGGGTCAGTTGCACGGCAGCTTTGACTTCGACCGCGTCATCGGCGGCATATCGAAAAACACGCCGAGCGGTATCTTCGGAACCTCGGAGTCCGGCTTTGCGGGCGGCGCGGTCACAGTCGCGGACGCGGACGAAATACGCACCGGCGCGGTGACGATAATCTCGAACGTCGAGAGCAGCGAGGTGCGCGAGTACTCCGCGGAAATCACGCGAATCTACAGCGAAAAGGGCGACGGCCGCAGTATGATGATTCACATCACCGACGCGGAACTTATCGCGAAAACCGGCGGAATCGTCCAGGGAATGAGCGGCAGTCCTATACTACAAGGGGGCAAGCTGATTGGCGCGGTCACGCACGTTCTGATTAACGACCCGACGCGCGGATATGCGGTCACGCTCGAAAAAATGCTTGAAAACTCCGGTATTTTCGGAGTATAGACAGAGGTCGGTTTACGGGCGTTTCGGCGAATCCGCGTCTCACCGGAGCGGCATTTTGCCGAAACCCGTGCGACGCGAGGGTTTCACCCGACCGTGCGCTAAGCTTTCTCCGCAAAATGCGCGGCGATAAGCTCCGGAACCGCGTCGCGGTTTTCAAGCGTAACGGTTATCATACGGACGTTTTCGCTCCCGCGCACGGCGTCGAGAAACGGACAGTCCGCGAGCTTCAGTACTCCGAGTACCGGGACCGTCCCGCCGAGCAGTCTGAACACCTCCGCCTTGAACGCGGGCGCGCGCTCCTCCATAACGCCGAGTTCGTCGAGGATTATCAGTTCGCGCCGCCCGCACCCGCGCAGCAGTTCCGCGCCGAAACCGTCGAACACCTCGGGGTACACCTCGAACAGCTCCGGCGACATTCGCGCGACCGCTTGCTTTTCGTCCGGCGCGCCGCCGAACCGGTGAATGAACAGCGTACGGCTCTCCCCGCGCGAGTCGAAGCGCGTCAGAACTCCGTCCGCCGCAAGCCCGGACTGCGCCAGAAACCGTTCGACTGCGGTCGTCTTTCCGGTTTGAATCGCTCCGGTCAGGAATAAGTGTTTCACAATTCGGCGTATACCCCGGACTGCGACAGGTCGTACCCGCCGACGGCTTCGAGCATCGCGCGGAAGCCCGCGGAGCCGCCGAAATCGACGATTTCGCGCACAAGCGGTTTCTCGAGGTCGGACTGCCGTATCACGAGGTCGTACCATTCGAGCTGAAGCGGGATAAACTCCACGCCGTCAACGCTTTTTGCGGGATTCTCGCATCCGAAACCAACGTCCGCAATCCCGACCGCGACCGCGCTCACAATCGACAGGTGCGACGAAGACTCCGTGCCGTAGCCGGTTATCGCGTCCGGCTCGATTCCGAGCAGCCGCAGCTTCTGGTCGAGCAGTATCCGCGTACCACTGCCGCGCTCGCGGTTTATCAGCCGCACGTCCGGATTTTTCAGGTCTTCCCAGGAGCGTATGCCTTTCGGGTTCCCGCGTTTGACGTACGCGCCCTGCGTCCTCCCGCAGAGCCGCAGCGCGGCGGTTCTGACTCCCGGCAGCAGACGGCTGATATACGGATAGTTGTATGTGTCCGTCGCCGCGTCCCACAGGTGCGCGGCGGACGCGGTCGTCCGTCCCGAGTACATCGCGTAAAGTCCGTTATAGCTCCCGACCTGCGAGCGCAGAAGCTGAGGGGAACCTTTACTGCGGTTCTCCGACGCGTGGTTTATCAGCATATCGAGGCACGCGTCCTGCCCGGCGATGATAATCTCGCCGCGCCCGGAATCTCCCGCGCCCGACCGGCTCTGTTTGCCGACCGCGATAAGTCCGGAGCTTTTCGGCACCTCGCCGTGTC
>JAITNK010000007.1 GCA_031290515.1 Oscillospiraceae bacterium | reverse complement strand
TGGTTGTCAACGAGACTGAGATATGTCAGATTAGTCATATTCCGCAGCGGCTCTATATCGGCATTTGTGAGACCGTCTCTGTTGAGATCAAGGGACGTTGCGCTTGTGCTGTATTGTCTGCCTTGTATTGTTATGTAATCCGGAATCGTTTCGCCCGGAGCGGGTGTCGGCGATACTGCTGGCGGGTGTGTAGCGGGCGGCACCGGTGCCGTCGGCGATTTGCCGCCGCAGGCGAAGAGCGACGCGGCAAGCGTCAGCGCGAGAATGAGCGATAAAATTTTCTTCATCTTTTCCTCCGTTAAGTCTAAAGTTTTTTCAGTATATCACGAGGGGGGGGGGGGTGCCGTCAAGCGGTTTTACGAAAAAAAGTCGAAAATATTTTTGCAGTAAAGCGCGCGGCGCGTTACCGTGCCGCTCCGCCGCAAAAAAATAATCCTTGACAAACGCAAAATCCGTGTTATACTGACCGGGTAAAGAAAGCAGCGCGCCGCGCTCACCGTTCGGCTTACGCCGGAACGGTCGATACCGATGAAGCCGCGTTGCGGTTTCTGTGTCGCGGCGTACTGTACGTTGCGGCATTTTTTGTTTATTTTCGGAGGTGTTACTAATCGCGACAAATACGACCTATCAAATCAACGACGACATCCGCGACCGCGAGGTTCGGCTTATCGGCGAGGACGGCGAACAGCTCGGCATTTTATCGTCGGCTGACGCGCTGAAAACCGCCGTCGAACGTCGGCTCGACCTCGTAAAAATCTCGCCGCAGGCGAATCCGCCGGTGTGCAAAATTATGGACTACGGCAAATACAAGTTCGAGCAGGGCAAGCGCGACAAGGAAGCCCGCCGCAATCAGCATATCGTCGAGATTAAAGAAGTGCGGCTTTCGCCCGGCATCGGCGCGCACGATTTCGGCTGGAAGCTTGACGACGGCAAGCGGTTTCTGCAACAGGGCGACCGCCTTAAAGTCACGGTCGTGTTCCGCGGGCGCGAAATGGCGCACACGAACATCGGCGAGGACCTGCTGAAAAAGTTCGCCGGCGAGTGCGATGAAATCGCGACCGTGGACAAAAACCCGAAACTTGAGGGTCGGCGTATGTCGATGTTCCTCTCGCCGAGAATCAACAAGTCTGACGTCAAGGCGGCGAAAGCGAAGTCGCAGGCGGAAGCCGCGCCGAAACCGGAAGAGACGCCGGAAGCGAAGTAATCCGCGCGGAAGGGATTCGCCCTGCCGGGCGTACGACTACTAAACGAAGGAGGAGTTTACTACTATGCCTAAAATCAAAATTAAGACGCACAGCGGTGCGAAAAAACGCTTCAGCCTTACCAAATCGGGCAAGGTCAAGCGCGCCCACGCGAACAAGAGCCATCTTCTGAACGGACACGGAAAATCGCCCAAGCGCAAGCGCGGTCTGCGGCAGGGAACCTACGCCGACGCCACGAACGTAGCGGCAATCAAGCGTATGATTCTGTACAAATAGTATCTCCCGGTCAGGGCGCGAAGCCCGGTCAGGGCGAGCCGAGTCCGCAGACTCGTTCCCCGTACGAGCCGCGCGAGTACGGAGCGGCGGGAGGGCTTTGCCCGACCACGCGGTTAATAAGCGACGGGAGGGCTTTGCCCAACCAAGCGATAAATAAGCGGCGGGAGGGCTTTGCCCGACCAAGCGATAAATAAGCGACGGGAGGGCTTTGCCCGACCAAGCGATAAACGGAAGGTGACAGAAAATGGCAAGAGTTAAAGGCGCGCTTATGACACGCAAGCGGCGCAACAAAATACTGAAGCTCGCAAAGGGCTACTGGGGTTCCAAGTCAACGCACTATAAAATGGCGAATCAGGCGGTTATGAAATCGCTGAAATACGCGTATGTCGGCAGAAAGCAGAGAAAGCGCGAGTTCCGTCAGCTTTGGATTGCGCGTATCAACGCCGCCTGCAAGCAGAACGACACGAATTACTCCCGCTTTATGCACGGACTCAAGCTCGCGGGAATCACGCTTAACCGCAAAATGCTCAGCGAGATTGCGATTCACGAGCCGGAAGTGTTCACCGAGCTTGTGAGCAAGGCAAAGGCTCAGGCAAGCTGACGGGATTTGCCCGGCGGGAAGTCAATAACAACAGCGCGGCATATGCCGCGCTGTCTGCGTTTCCGGTTGCGCTTAGCCGTCAAAAGCCCGCCAGGAACCCGCGGGTTTTTTCGCTCCTCGGCTCGCCGAAAATTTGCTCCGGCGGTCCCTGCTCCTCAATAACGCCGTCGCTCAGGAACACAATGCTGTCCGACACGTCGCGCGCGAACGGCATCTCGTGCGTCGCCATTATAATAGTCGTGTCCGCGCCGCGCAGCTCGCGCACAAGGTCGAGTACCTCGCCGACGAGCCTGGGGTCCAGCGCGGACGTAATCTCGTCGAGCAGCAGCAGCTTCGGGTCGCTCGCGATAGCGCGGACAATCGCGACGCGCTGCTGCTGTCCGCCGGACAGCCGGTCGGGGTAGGCTTTCGCTTTCGACTCCAGTCCTATACGGCGCAGAAGCGCGGTTCCGCGCTCTTCCGCCTCGCCCTTAGGCAGCCTGCTTACCCGCCGCAGCGCAAGCGTGACGTTCGCGAGTACCGACATATGCGGAAACAGATTAAAGCTCTGAAACACGATTCCGATTTTCCGCCGCACCGCGTCCGCGTTGACGCGCGGGTCGGAAATGTCTTCGCCGTCAAGGAAAATCTGTCCGTCCGTAACCGGCTCAAGCAGGTTGATACAGCGCAGAAGCGTCGATTTGCCGCTGCCGGACGCGCCGATTACCGACACGACCGTGCGCTCCGCGACGTCGAGCGTCACGCCGCGCAGGACGCGCGTTTTGCCGAAGTCCTTGCGTACGCCGTCAAGCCGCAGAAGCGGAGCCGCCGGGTCCGTCATACCGCGCCTCCCGCCTGCTCGCGGCGTTTAAGCCGCGCGGCATACCAGTCCGTCAGGTGAATGAACGGCAGGCTCATCAGTATAAACATAAGTCCCGCCGCGACGTAAGGCGTGAAATTATAGCTTTTCGCGACGGCAATCTGCGCCGAGCGCACCGCGTCTATCGCGCCGAGTACGGACACAAGCCCGACGTCTTTCTGCATCGCGACAAAGTCGTTCATAAGCGCGGGTACTACCTTGCGAACCGCCTGCGGCAGAACGATAATCCGCACGGTCTGCGAGTGCGTCAGTCCGAGCGACCGCGCCGCCGCCCGCTGCGACGGGTGAACCGCCTCGATTCCGGCGCGTATCACCTCGGCGACGTACGCGGAGTACACGAGAATTACGGCGATCGTGCCGAGCAGCGTCGCGTCTATTCGCCCGAAAATACGCAGTCCCGGGATTCCGAAGCCGATCAGGTACAGCACGATTATCATCGGCATACCGCGAAAAATGTCCGTGTACACCGTCGCGAGCGCGCGGAGCGGGAACAGCACCGGCGACACGGTAGTCCGCGTCACCGCGATAAGCGTACCGAGCGCGGCAACGCCGAGCACCGCGAAAAACAGCACCCGCAGATTCGTGAGCAGTCCGTGAAAAACGCTTGGCAGGGAATCCGCGAAATAGTGCGGGTCGAAGAACGTGTTCCGGACGCGCGTCCACCCCTCTGACCGCGAAAGCGTGATATAAACCGCGAAAGAAAACGCGGCGAGGCTCGCGCAGGAAACGAAAACGGAGCGTACAGACTGTTTCTTTCTGTACGCTCTGCGTTCCGTTTCGGTTGCGGAGAGCCGCGCCGCGTCCCGGGACATATCGTCCGAACCCGCTATTTCAGAACCGGCAGGTCGTACTGTCCGAGCCATTTTGCGCGGAGCTCGTCAACCGTGCCGTCCGCGAGCAGCGCGTCCACCGCGGCGGACACGGCTTCGGTCAGCGGCGAGTCCTTGTCGAGTACGAGCGCGAGTCCGTCGGATACGCTCTCGCTTCCGTCGAGGATTCCGACGATAACGCCGTTGTCAAGCTCGAAATTCACGTTGTAGTCGGCAGTCGTAACGCCGGCGATAAACGCGTCGATTTGCTTATTGTTGAGCTGCTGCGCCACGTCGGCGAGCGAGTTGAAAACCTGCACCTCGCGCGTCGGCTTGATAACGTCGGTCGTGTAGCTTATCGCGATGTCGCCCGAAGCCGCGCCGAACAGCGCGTCCTTGAGGTCGGCGACGCTCGTCGCCCCGGCGAACGCGCCGTCCGCGCGGACGATAACGGCGAGCGGCTCCTTGTAGTACGGGGTCGAGAAGTCCACCGCGGCGCGGCGTTCCTCCGTCACCGAATACTGCTGTAGGTTGAAGTCGAAGTTCTTCGCGCCCGGCGCAATCGCTTCCTCGAACTGCGTGCGCACCCAGACGACGTCCTCTTTCGCGAAACCGAGCTGTTCGGCGACGGCGTATGCGAGCGCGGCTTCAAACCCCTCTCCGGACTCCGGAGCGTCGTTTATCACCCACGGTTCCCACGCCGGCTCCCCGGTCCCGATTGTGAGCTTTCCGTGCGTAAGCGTTTCCAGGTCTTCGGTGTGGTCGTCTTTTTTGGCGCAGGCGAACAGCGACGACGCGAGGATAAGTACGAGGGCAAGCGATATGAGTTTTTTCATTTTCCTCTCCTTTTGTTTGCGTTATTTCGTCCGTCCGCGCCGCTCGGGCGCGTCCGGGCTTTTGCAAAGTAAGTTTATCAAAAAACGCTGTGATTGTCAAGAGCGAATTAACCGCAAAAAGCGCGGCTCTTTGACCCGCGCTTTCCTGCGATATTTTGTTTGTCAACCGCCTGTAACGTCCGGCGGCAGGTCGCTTTTATCGACCGCAAGGACGTTGACGAACCAGTGACCGCCGCCGCCGGTATTCAGCGCGTAGATTCTCTCCGGTTGATTCCCGTCGTCATAGGTTATGTCAAAAAGCCCCGCTTCGCAGGTTATATTTTTAATATCGGAGGACACGTTTTCGGACGCGCGCGAACCGTACAGCCCGCCGACGGCAATCAGGCACTCCTTAGTAAAATCCGGCGCGGCAAAAGCCAGCGCGGTCGGACAAAACTTTTGTCCGAAGTCGGTCCACTCCGCATCGGTCAGAATCAGCTTAACGCCCGAAGCCGCTTCAAACGCGGAAACGTCCGGCGCGTCCGTAACCGGTGTGAATCCGCGGTAGAAGTATTCAAACGGGATACCGCCGGTATCCGCGCCGACATCCGCGCCGCGGGTTTTGCCCGCCGCGAAGCCGGCGAAGAACGCCACGGCAAGCGCGGCGGCGATTAAGACGGTTCCCCGCAGCCGAATGTTTTTCATTTTGATACCAATCCTTTTTTGATAATTAAGTATACACCCGTTTTTGTCCGCTGTCAACCGCCGTCCGCAAACATTCGACCCGCTTTTTACGGCTGCCCCCGCACTCACACAAAGCGTACGGCGGCATATGATACGGTATCTCGCCGGTTTGCCGCTTCGCCGTCTGCGGAGCGGACGCGCGACGGACAGCGTCCGCCGCTCCGTACAGCCGTGCGTAACTGGGGGGTTACATTATGAAATTTTCCGTATTCGGCGGTGATATGAGGCAGGCAAAGCTCGCGGAGTTCCTCGCCGCGGACGGTCACGACACGTCGGCGTTCGCGCTCGACAAGCTGCGCGTGATAGACGGCGTGCGGCAGTGCGGCACGGCGAAAGAAGCCGCGGAGGGCGCGGACGTGTGCGTCCTGCCGCTGCCCGCCGCCTCGCGCGAGGGAATGCTGACGACTCCGCTCTCGTCCGGCTTACATACGGTTCGCGAAATACTGTCCGCGCTGTCGCCCGGGCAGACGATATTCGCCGGGCGGCTCGACGCGCAGACGGCGGAGGTCGCGGGCGCGATGGGGCTGTCCGTCGGCGACTATTTCCTGCGGGAGGAACTCGCCGTCTCGAACGCCGTCGCCGCGGTCGAAGGCGCGATAAAGATTATGATTGAGGAGACTCCGGTGACTCTGTGGCGTTCCGGCTGTCTCATAATCGGCTTCGGGCGCATAGGAAAACTGCTCGCGCACAGGCTCCGCGCGCTCGGAATGCGCGTCACCGCGACGGCGAGAAAGTGTTCCGACCTCGCCTGGATCCGCGCTTACGGCTACGAGGCGGTCGAGACCGCCGCGGTCGGTTCCGTCGTCGGCGACTACGACTTCATCGTCAACACGGTGCCGTCGCGCGTACTCGGCGCGTCGCGTCTGCCGAATATCAGGCGCGACGCGCTGCTGCTCGACCTCGCGTCGAAGCCGGGGGGAATTGACTTCGCCGCGGCGGCGAAGCTCGGGGTACACGCGGTATGGGCGTTGTCGCTCCCCGGAGAGGTCGCCCCGGTAACGTCCGGCGCGGTAATCCGGGACACTCTGTACAATATTATGCGCGAGAAAGGACTGCCGCTATGACCGGAATCAGACTCGGGTTCGCAATGTGCGGAAGTTTCTGCACACTCGGCGCGGCTCTCGGCGCGCTCCGCCGTCTGACCGCGGAATACGACGTAACGCCGATAATGAGCGAGACGGCGTACGGCACCGACACGCGCTTCGGCAAAGCCGCCGACTTCATCAGCGAAGCTGAGAAGCTGTGCGGCAAAAGCGTCATACATACAATCGCGGGCGCGGAGCCTATAGGTCCCAAGGGGCTGCTCGACCTGCTCGTTATTGCTCCGGCGACGGGCAACACCGTCTCCAAAATGGCTGCCGGGATAACCGACACCGCCGTCACGATGTCGGCGAAAGCGCACCTGCGCAACGAACGTCCCGTCGTAATCGCGGTCTCGACGAACGACGCGCTGTCCGCGTCCGCGCCCGCGCTCGGAACGCTGCTCGCGCGCAAGAACATTTACTTTGCGCCGATGTATCAGGACGACACGGAAAATAAGCCCGCGTCGCTCGTCACCGACCTCGGAAAGCTGCCGGAAACCGTCGGTCTCGCTCTGCGCGGGCGGCAGCTGCAACCGCTGTTCGCCGCGCGGTAGGCTCCGCGGGCAACGGAAAGCACAGGGTCGGCAAAACCGACCCTGTGATGTTATTTGACGCTCAGTCCGGTGACGCCGGACATTACCCCGTACAGGCTCCGCCCGCGCGGAGGCTCACAGCCGTCGCGCGCGAAGGTCCGCCGCGGTCATACCTTAATACCGCATTATCTCGCTGTCGCCGCCCTTGATTGCGTGCAGCTTGGAACGAATCGCCTCCGGGTCGTCGTGCTTACACCGTTTGATGAGCTTTTTTTCATAGTTGTCGCTCATATTGTAGATATAATCGCTGAGGCTTTCACAAAGCTCCTGCTCCTCGATTTTCAGCGCGGTTGTACACGCATCGACGACAACCTGAGCGTCAACTCCGTTGTCGCGCGCCACGCCGACCATCGTTTCGTGAATAATGCCGGGTATAGTCTCCGGAAGAAACATTCCGGAGCTTCTGCGCCTGACCTCGATTTCCTTAACAACTCTTTCAAATACCTCGAGATTGCGCTTGCAGACGTCGCTTTCAATTCCGCCGGACTTCGCCATATTTTCATCCCCCTTATTAAAATTGCGCGGTTTCGCGCCGGTAAATCATTAGGAATATTGGTGGGGGAAGGTGGATTCGAACCACCGAAGCCTACGGCAGCAGATTTACAGTCTGTCCCCTTTGACCACTCGGGAATTCCCCCATATCGCCGGCGCAAAGCGACGGCACTTCGGTATAATACCATATGGTTTGATAGTTGTCAACGCTTTTTTTGTTACGCCCGGCAGGTATTCCGTTACGCATTTGTAATGCGTTTTGTGTAGTTTTAATGCAGACTGCTATTGTTTTCCAAATGAATTTCGGTTTCGCGCCGCTGCACCGGTAAAACCGCGGACGCGGCGCGTCTGTTCCGGAACGCCCCGCTTTCGGGCGCGGCGCGCTCCGCGCGCGGTAATCCGCCGTGAATTTCTACATATACCGCCGCGCACCCGTCTCGGTGACTACGCAGGCGACCGGCGCGTCGTGCGCCTCGCGCGGCACCGCGTCGCAAAGCAGCTCTTCGCGGCAAACTCCGGCGGTGTAGGCGCGGGTCTGCGGCAGATAGCGGTCGTAGTAACCGCCGCCGCGACCGAGCCGGTACCCCGCCCGGTCGAACGTCAGCCCGGGGACGAGTATGAAACCGAGCCGTTCCGGCGGGACAAGCTCCGCCCCGCGGCGCGGCGCGGGAATACCGAACCGTCCGCCGAGCAGTCCAAGAAGCGACAGAATCCGCCGCGCGTGCATAATCCCGCCCGGCAGACTTTCCGGCAGACACACCGTTTTCCGCTTCGACAGCGCGTCCTCGATTATCGGGAGCGTGTTAACTTCGCCCGCCGTGCCGTAAAACAGCAGCACCGTCTCCGCCGAGAGATACTCCGGCATCGAGACGACCTCGCGCGCGATACCCGCGTCCGAAAGCCCGACATACCGCGGAGATAGAGCCGACATTGAAGCGGCGACGCTCGCGCGAAACGTTTTTTTGTCAGTCACCGCAGCACCTCAAGCACAGCCGCGAGTATATCGTTATGCACCGCGTCAACGCGCCGCGCCGCGCCGATTGCGGTCCAGCCGAGCGCGCCCGCCGCTTCGTCAGCCGTTTCGGCGCACCGCGCGAGATATTCCGCGTCCCGCTCGTGAATATCGGGCGGCGAACCGTCCGCAAGCGCGCGCGCGCGGAGCCGCCGTACGGCTTCGTCCGCCGAAAGCCGCCGGTACAGCACCGAATCCGGCTTCGGAAGCCCGATTTTCGCAAACTCGAAGTCGTACAGCCACGCAAAGAACCCGCCGCGCGCGCCGGGAACGAGCTTCGCGCCCTGGTGTACCGCGTTCGACGTGGTATACCGGTCGGTTATGACCGCGCCGCCGGACGCGTAGTCCGCGCCCCAGTCCGTCCTGAACGACGCGAAGCGGTCAATCGCGAAAAATGTACTTGCGGCGTAGGCGTTCACGTCGTCCGGGTCGGAGCCGAGCGCGCCGCCGAGATAACGCTCGAGCGGTACGGCGAAGTCCGTGCCGTAGCCCGGAAAAGCGACGCGCCGGTATGTCAGCCCGCACGCCGTAAGCGCGTCCGCGAGCAGACGGAGCTGCGTACTCTTGCCGCTGCCGTCTATTCCCTCAAGTACGATCAGCTTTCCCATACTACTTCTTTCTTATTCTCTCGCGCAACGCCCCGAGCAGGAACAGCGGCAGCTTCGCCATACGTCCGATGCGCGACGGCTGCTTCGCGAGACGGTACAGCCACTCCAGACCGAGCTTCCGCATAAGCCGCGGCGCGCGCCGGACGTTTCCGGCGAACAGGTCGAGCGCGCCGCCGAGTCCGACCGCGAGCTTCGCGTTAAGCTCCGCGGCGTACTTCGCCATAAAAAGCTCCTGCTTCGGCGCGCCGAGACATACGAGAAGCAAGTCCGGCGAAGCCGCGTTTATCGCGGTGGCGCGCGCGTCCGCGTCCGCGAAATATCCGTCCGCCGTCCCTGCGATTACGATTCCCGGATAACGCTCCGCGAGCCGCGCCGCCGCGGTCTCCGCGACTCCCGGTTTCGCGCCGAACAGAAACGCGGAAAACCCGCGCTCCGCGCAGCGTCCGAGCAGTTCCGACGCGAAGTCGATACCGGTGACGCGGGTGCGGAGCGGCTTTTTCAGGATTTTCGCTGCGTAAATCACGCCGATTCCGTCCGGCAGGACGAGCGCGGCGGCGTTCAGCGCGTTCCGGTATTCCGGACTGCGCCGCGCAAGACGCACAATCTCCGGATTCGGCGTGACAACGTACCGCGCCGACTCTCCGCGCGGCTCCGCAAGGATTTCCTCCGCGCGGGAAACCGCGTCCGCGGGCGTAACCGCGTCGAAGTCTACGCCGAGGACATTGACTTTAGCTGTTTTCACTAAACTCTAAACTCCGCTTTTTGCAGCTTTTCCCGGGAAAGCGCGTTCTCCGGATTCCGCGCGTCCGCGCGCCGCAGCGCGCTAAAACTCGTCGATTTCGTCGCCCTCTTCGCGCCAGTCCCACGGACGGTCGCCCTTGAAAACGGACGCGTTCATCTCGTTCGACAGCATATTGATGTTCGAGTCCGGGAAGCGGCGGCACATTTCGAGGAAGAACTCGCCTTCGGTCTTCGCGGTTTTGAGGACTTCCTCCGTCGCGATGAGATACGAGCGCATATAGTCCGTCACCGAATAGTCGAACAGCGTTCCGGGCAGGAAATGCCCGGGGATAATAACGTCCGGATTCAGCGACTCGATAAACTCGATGTCCTCCATCCACTTGCGCCGCTCCGCTTTGGACACCTCGCAGGTGAACGGATGCGCCTTGTTGAACAGAATGTCGGAGCCGTACACCGTCTTAATCGCGGGAATCCAGACGAGACTGTTGAACTTAACGTCGCCCATACGGTCGGGGTAGATTACGACCTCGTTGCCCTCGACGTACAGCCTGTTCGACTCCGGCAGAACCTCGACCTTACACTTTTTCGTGCAGACGTTGTGCCGCCCGATGACCTCCGTCCAGTGTTCGATTTTCTCGTCGAACTGCGTGTTGTAGAAACCCGCCGTCTGCTCCGGAGCATAGATTTTCGCGTCGGGAAACTGCTCGGCTATGTAGCCTGTGCCGAAATAGTGGTCGGGGTGCGAGTGCGTGACGAAAACCTGCGTCAGATCGACGCCCAGCTCGCAGATTTCGGCGCAGACGCGGAACGCGTTCGACCGCGTCCACTGTGTGTCGATGAGAAGAGCTTCCTTTTCGCCGTAAACGATGACGCTCGCGACGGAAAATCCCGATTCCGGCGCGAGATAGACGCGGATTTTGAGCTTTCCGCGTCCGAATCCGATGTTGCGTACCTCCGCGTTTGTAGTGCCGCTCATAGTTCGTACCTCCTGTTTTATTAACCGTTTTTTTAGCCGCTCGGTCGGCAAAGCCTCCCTGCGCTCCGTACTCGCAGGCTCGCACGGGGTACGCGACTGCGGTCGCGGTGCCGCTTGGTCGGCAAAGCCTCCCTGCGCTCCGTGCTCGCAGGCTCGCACGGGGGAACGCGACTGCGGTTATTAGCCGCTTGGTCGGACAAGTCCTTCCCGCGCTCCGTACTCGCAGGCTCGCACGGGGAACGCGACTGCGGTCGCGGTGCCTGTCTCTGCGTTCTGCTTAATGCATTATAACAATAATCGCTCCGCATTTCAATAAAAACTTTTTGCTTGACAAGACCGGATTTCTGTGGTATACTTCCGACGCGTTCCAAAGACAGCGGGCGGCTTTACAGCGGAAGTCCCGCCGAGGAGTACTTCAAAAACTTAGCGTACGCTATGGTTTTTCTGCTCTCTTGCGTCTTGCGGCGCAGGAGTTTTTTATTTGGGAGGTGAAACAATGCCAAACGCACAGGTTCTCGCGGAGAAACAGGCGGAAGTCGAAAAGCTCACCGCAAAGCTTAAGTCCGCCGCCGGAGTGCTCGTTGATTACGCGGGTATAACCGTCGCGGAGGACACCGAGATGCGCGCGAAACTTCGCGCCGAGCAGATTGATTACACGGTCGTCAAGAACACGCTGCTCCGGTTCGCCGCGAAAAACGTCGGCTTCGAGGCTCTCGACCCGATTCTGAACGGGACGACCTCGCTCGCCGTCCACGCGACGGACGTAGTCGTTTCCGCGAAGCTCATCAAAGAGTATTCCGGCAAGCTCGGCGACCGCTTTATTATCAAAGGCGGCTTTTATGACGGACGAATCATCACCGTCGCGGAGGTCGAGTCGCTCGCCGCGATTCCGCCGCTGCCGCAGCTCCAGGCGCAGCTTCTCGGAACGATGCTCGCGCCGATTTCTCAGCTCGCGCTCGTAATCAAGCTGATTGCCGAGCAGAACGGCGCGGTCTCCGCACCCGCCGAAACGGTTGCGGAAGCAGCGGCTGAAGCCGCGGTTCCCGCCGACGCGCCGGTCGCAGAATCCGCTCCGGTTGAGGAAGCGGCACCCGCCGAAGCCGCGGCTGAAGCCGACGCGCCGGTCGCGGAAGTTCCGGTCGAAGAACCCCCTGCGGCGGAGTAAACGCCGCGCAGCCGAACACAAGGCATTTCGGCAAAGGCGCGTCACGCACCGCCGTTTTGCCGAAACTTAAGCGACGGGAGGATTCATTCCGACCGGGCAAACAATAAATTAAGGAGGTCATATTAAATGGCTACGGAAAAAGTCACCGCTTTGATTGAGGAAATCAAAGCTCTCACGGTTATCGAGCTTTCGGATCTCGTACACGCGCTTGAGGAGACGTTCGGAGTCTCCGCCGCCGCAATGGCGGCTCCCGCCGCGGGCGGAGCCGGCGCGGCGGTCGAAGTCGAAGAGCAGACGGAGTTTGACGTCGTTATGACGAGCTTCGGCGCGGAAAAAATCAAGGTTATCAAAGAGGTTCGCGCTATCACGGGTCTCGGTCTCGCGGAGGCGAAAGCTCTCGTCGAGGCTGTTCCGGCGAAAATCAAAGAGGGCGTGAACAAGGAAGAAGCCGCCGACGTCAAGGCGAAACTCGAAGCCGCCGGCGCGGCGGTCGAAGTAAAGTAAAGTACCGCAGCATAAGCAAACAGCGCACCGGAACCGGTGCGCTGTTTTAATGTCCGCGGTGCTGACTCGCCAGTCCGGGTTCCGGCAAAACGGAAGTGCGCGGCTCGCCGCACTTCGGGCAGGGTTTCTCGTAAATCGCGTCCGCGTTCCGCAGACTGTCGGTTCCGGGGCATCCGGATTCGGCGCGCTCGTTGTTTTTCGGCATATGCTCACCTCGCGGGTTTTTGCGCTTAGTATGCGCCGCAGTGCTGATTTTATTCGCAAAAAACATACTTGCACAAAACGGGTATGCGTAGTATAATCAGGGCAATCAAATTTTCACACAGGAGGCACATATCTATGGGACAGCTTACAGGCAAAACCGCGCTTATCACAGGCGGAGGCTCCGGTATCGGACAGGCAATCGCGAAGCGTTACACCGCGGAGGGCGCAAAAGTCGTCATCACGGGGCGGCGCGTCGCCGCGTTGCAGGAGACGGTTGACCTCTGCCCGAAAGGCAGCGTCCTGCCGTTCGCCGGGGACGTTCAGAAGCCGGAAGACTGCGAGGCTATGATTAAAGCCACCGTCGAGTTCGGCGGCGGCAAAATCGATATTCTCGTCAACAACGCCGGAATAGACAGCCCCGCCGGCTCCGTCGCCGACCTCGCGCCGGAGTCTTTCCGCAAAATCCTCGAAACCAACCTCTTCGGCACGTTTTACACCTGCCACTTCGCGATTCCGCACTTCATAGCGCAGGGCGGCGGCGCGATTGTCAACGTCGCGTCGCTCGCCGCGCTCCGCTGCCCGCCCGCGCTTCCGGCTTACATCGCGTCGAAGCACGGCATCGTCGGACTCACGCAGTCGATAGCGAACGATTACGGCAAGTACGCAATCCGCGCGAACGTCATCTGCCCGGGCGCGACGGCGACGGCGATGCTCGAAAACGCTATGTCGGGTCTCGCGGAACAGAAAGGCACCGATATTCCCGGCGCGCTGAAGTTCCTGACGCGCTTCACGCCGCTGCAAAGAGCCGCGTCGGTGGACGAAATCGCGGGCGCGGCAGTCTTCTTCGCCGGCGATGATTCGACGTATATCACCGGCGCGGTTCTGCCGATTGAGGGCGGCGCGAGCGTCGTCGATCCCTGCGGCAGCAGCACGTCGGACGCGGGTCTCGACTGGGGCGGCGGGCAGCATTAGAAATATGCCGCAGTCAGCTAAGTTTTCAAAGCTGTTCCCGACGATTGATATAGACTGCTTTCGTGACGCCGAGGTTCTCGGCGTCACGATTAGTGCCGACCGCACCGAATTGTCCGCGGACATATCGGCGCGGTCGCGCGTGACGGACGGCGACGTTGAAACCCTAAAAAAGTCGCTCATAATCCTTTATAAGCTCGCGCGTGTGAGCATCAACCTGCGCGCTCCCTCCGCGCCGGAGCCGGAGCCTGCTCCCGCGCCGCGTGAGCGCAAGCTCGCGCCCGCAGCGCAGGGTACGAACGAAACTCCGCGCCGCGAGAAATCCGCGAAACCGCCGGACGGCGTTCTGGAAGTCCTGCTCGGCAGACCGGCGAAGCAGGTTGAAATCACGCCGATGAGCGAACTCGACCTCGGCACGGAGCGCGTTACGGTCGAAGGGCGCGTTTTCTCGGTGCAGCACCGCGAGGTGCGGCAGGGCAGGGCGTGGGTCGTCAGCTTCGACGTTACGGACGGCGGCGGCTCGATTCGCGTCACAAAATATATGGCGAAGCCCGACGCGGCGGACGCGGAGACGAAGCGCAGCCGCTTTTTCGCGGACGACGACCCCGAAAAGCTCGTCGCGGGAGTTACGGTCGGCTCGTATGTCCGCGTTACCGGAAAGCCCGGACTTGACCGCTATGAAAAC
Organism: Oscillospiraceae bacterium; assembly: GCA_031290515.1. GTDB lineage: Bacteria > Bacillota > Clostridia > Oscillospirales > Oscillospiraceae > JAIRRO01. Next base: position 15,890 of record JAITNK010000007.1, on the reverse strand, counting down.
AACGATATGACTCTCGCGCCGTACTCCGTCTGCACGGTCGCCGCGCCGAAATCGCGGAGCGACGCGGCGGAAGTTAAGCGCGTCGAGCTTCATCTGCACACGATGATGTCCGCGCACGACGGACTTTGCGACGTATCCGCCACTATTCGCCGCGCAATCGAGTGGGGACACCCGGCAATCGCGATTACAGACCACGGCGTAGTCCACAGCTTCCCCGACGCGGCTCACGCCGCCGGCGACAAAATCAAGGTGCTGTACGGCGTTGAGGGCTATTTCGTCAACGACCTTGACGGCAGACCCGCGGTATTCGGCGGGCTGTCCGCACTGCCGGACGAATTCGTCGCGTTCGACCTCGAAACCACCGGGCTTTCGGCTTGGAACGACCGCATTACCGAAATCGGCGCGGTGGTCTTCCGGAACGGCGAACCCGCCGAAACGTTTCATACATACACGAACCCGGGAATCAAAATACCCGCGAACATTACGGAGCTTACCGGAATCACGGACGCGGCGGTCGCGGACGCGCCTGCGAACGAAGCCGCGGTGCGCGCGTTTCTCGACTTCGCGGGAGAACGCGTTCTCGTCGCGCACAACGCGGGGTTCGACCTCGGGTTCGTGTACGAGACTTGCTGGAAAGCCGGTATTCCGTTTGACCCGGTCTGTTTCGACACGGTGACGCTCGCGCGGGCGTTTCTGCCGAAACTGACGAACCACAAGCTGCCGACCGTCGCGGCGGAGCTTAAAATCCCCGGGCTTGACCACCACCACGCGCTGTCCGACTGCACGGTTACGGGGCATATCGCGGCGCGGTTCATTGAAAACCTGCGAGCGGAGGGACTTGCGAACGCGCGCGAAATCAATCTGTTCGCGCGGGAAGCGTCAAACCTCAGGCGGGAGAAGTACAGGCACATAATCATTTTCGCGCGGACGCAGGCAGGCGTAAAAAATCTCTACAAACTCGTTACGAAAAGTCATCTGGAGCATTTTTCCAAGAACCCGGTGATTCCGAAAAGCCTGCTGACCGAGTACCGCGGCGGTCTTCTGCTCGGCTCGGCTTGCGAAGCGGGCGAGGTATTCGGCGCGGTCGAAAAAAGCTCCCGCTTCGAGCAGCACCGTCTTGCGCGGTTCTACGACTATCTTGAGATACAGCCGACGGCGAACAACGCGTTTATGCTCCGCGACGCGAACAGAAACGCGTCGTCGTTATCCGACCTTGAGGCGCTTTCCGCGAGAATCGTTGCGCTCGGCGACGAACTCGGTATCCCGGTCTGCGCGACGTGCGACGCGCACTTCCTTGACCCGGAGGACGAGATTTACCGCAAAATCCTGCTGAACGGCAAGGGTTTTTCAGACGCGCTGTACCCGCTACCGCTGTACTTCCGCACGACGGACGAAATGCTCGCGGAGTTTGCGTTTCTCGGCGCGGAGAAAGCCCGCGAGCTTGTCGTCACGAACACGCGGAAGATAGCCGATATGTGCGAAAACGTGTCGCCGCTGCCGCCGAAAAAGCTGTTTCCGCCGCGAATCGAGGGCAGCGCGGAACTTCTCAAGACGCTCGTGTACGCAAAAATGCGCGAGCTTTACGGCGAAAACCCGCCGGAAATCATCACAAAACGCACCGAAACCGAGCTTTCGGACATACTCTCGCGCGGGTACGACGTGATTTATATCACGGCGCAGAAGCTCGTGCGCGACTCGCTCGACCACGGCTATCTCGTCGGCTCGCGCGGGTCTGTCGGCTCGTCCGTCGTCGCCTACTTCGCGGGGATTACGGAGGTCAACGCGCTTCCGCCGCACTATCTCTGCCCGAAGTGCAGACACACGGATTTTGCGGCGGGCGAGGGCAGCGGCTGCGGCGCGGATATGCCGGACGCGGTCTGCCCGGAGTGCGGCGCGCAGTATAAGAAAGAGGGATTCGACATTCCATTCGAGACGTTTCTCGGCTTCGGCGGCGACAAGGTTCCGGACATCGACCTCAACTTCTCCGGCGAGTATCAGGCGGAGGCGCACCGCCGCACAATCGAGCTTTTCGGAGCCGACCGCGTGTTCCGCGCCGGAACAATCGGCACAATCGCGACCGAAACGGCTTACGGCTACGTCAGAAAGTACCTCGAAACGACCGGCGGCACGGCGACGCGCAGCGAGGAGCTTCGTCTCGCGCAGGGAATCGTCGGCGTAAAGCGCACAACGAGTCAGCACCCGGGCGGACTTATTGTCATACCCGACGATATGGAGATTACCGACTTCTGCCCCGCGCAGCACCCCGCGGACGACAGCGAGTCCGACATTATCACGACGCACTTCGAGTATCACAGTATGGAGGACAACCTCCTGAAGCTTGACGAACTCGGACACGACGTTCCGACGATGATAAAAATGCTCGGCGATATGACGGGCGTCAGTCCGGACGAAATCCCGCTCGACGACCCGGACGCGCTCGCCGCGTTCCGCGACCCGCGACCTCTCGGTATCGAGCCGGACGAGTATCTCGGAGAGACGGGCAGTATCGGCATACCCGAGTTCGGCACCGGGTTCACGCGGCAGATGCTGCGCGACACTATGCCCGCGAAAGTCTCGACTCTCGTGCGGCTGTCCGGCTACTCCCACGGGACGGACGTGTGGCTCGGCAACGCGAAAGACATTATAATGAATAAGGTCGCGGACATATCGGACACAATCGGCTGCCGCGACGACATTATGCTGTACCTCATATCGCGCGGCATCGGCGAGAAAACCGCGTTCGCCGTTATGGAATCCGTGAGGAAAGGCAACAAATTCAACGGCAAGGGTATTCCCGCCGATATGGAGGACGTTCTGCACGAACACGACGTGCCGGACTGGTATATCGAATCGTGCAGGAAGATTAAGTACCTGTTCCCGAAAGCACACGCCGTCGCGTACGTTATGATGGGTCTGCGCGTCGCCTGGTTCAAGGTGCACCGCCCGCTCGAGTTTTACGCCGCGCACTTCTACCTGCGGAGTCAGAAAGGCTGTTTCGACGCGGACATTATGACGCGCGGCGACGAGCTTGCCTGCGAAAAGCTCCGGGAATTCAGAATGTCGGTCGAGAAAGAAAAGAAGTCCAAAAACGCGGAGCTTATCGTGACGCTCGAAGCCTGCCACGAGTTTTACAAGCGCGGTTTCCGCTTCGGCAAGGTCGATATTTACGGTTCGGACGCGGCGCGCTTCGTACCCTCCGGCGGGGACACGCTCACGCCGCCGCTCATCTCCGTCGCGGGTCTCGGCGAGACCGTGGCGCGGGACATAGCACGCGGACGCGCGGGGCAGCGGTTCGTGTCGGTCGAGGACTTTCAGTTTGCCTGCCCGAAAGTGTCAGTCGCGCACATCGCGGAACTTCGCAAAATCGGGTCGCTCGACGATATGCCGGACACGAGCCAGATGAGTTTGTTTTGATTGCTAACCGCTCGGTCGGGCAATCGGGGTCCCCGCGAAGTCCGCAGACTTTGCGGGGCGAGAAAGCCCTTCCCCGCTCAATGTTTCGGCAAAACGCCGTGCCGGAGCCTTGAAAAGCGCGCGTTTTAGCCGCCCGCGCGGTGGATAACTTTGTTGATAGTGTTAATAACCTCGCCTCAGCGTTCCGGATTCGCGATTTTGTGACGTATGAAACCGGTACGAATTTTGTCGGATAACCGAATAATAAGGAGGTCGTACACATTAAACTCTGCACGTTCACCGAAAACGGCGCGGCGCGCGCCGGACTGCTGACCCCGCGCGGAGTGCGCGATATTACGGATATACTGCCGGACGGCGCGGACTTAACCGCCGCAATCGGGCGCGGGTTTGACGCGCTCCGCTCCGCGCTTTCCGGACTGCCGGACGCGGCGGCGTACCGCGACCCCGCGACGCTTACGTTCGGGAACGTCGCCGCGCCGCGGAAAATCGTGTGCTGCGGACTGAACTACACCGACCACGCGCGGGAGACCGGCGGCGAGCCGCCGCAGTATCCGGTACTGTTCTCGAAGTTTAACGACGCGCTCGCCGCCTGCGGAGAGGACGTTATACTTCCGTCGCGCCAGCGGTGTTACGACTACGAGGCGGAGGTCGTCGTCGTCGTAGGCAAGCGCGCCTATAACGTCGCGGAGGACGATGCGGACGACTACATCTTCGGCTACACCTGCGGCAACGACCTTTCCGCGCGGGACAGTCAGTTTCTCTCGAACCAGTGGCTCGCGGGGAAGAGCTTCCCCGGATTCGCCCCCGCCGGCGCGTTCATCACGACGCGCGACGAGTGGAACCCGGAGGACGGCAAGCGCGTCCGCTGCACCGTTAACGGCGAGCGGCGGCAGGACGGTTCGACCGCCGATATGATTTTCAGCTGCCGGCAGAACCTCGCCGCCGCGTCAAAATACTTTCCGCTCGACCCGGGCGACCTGATTTTCACCGGCACTCCGGCGGGAGTCATACTCGGCAAGCCGAAAGGCTCCCGCGTGTGGCTCAAGCCGGGCGACACGGTAACGGTTGAAATCGAAGGACTCGGCGCGCTTACGAACCGGCTCGCCGGGGAGTGACGGTTGAAAACCGCGCAACGCTTATGCGCTGCGCGGTTTGTTTTACTGCGCCGGCAGCCGAGCCGTGCGTTTCGGCAAGGTCGCGTCCGCCCTCCGCTTCGCCGGAACGCCGACCGGGCGGTTAATTCCCGTTCATCTCACTGAATAGCTGCTGCGTCTCCTCCGCGCTAAACTGCGTAACTTCCATCTCCGCCCACGGCTTCAGCCGGTCGAGTATCGCCTGAAACCGCGGGTGCTCGCGCACCGAGTCGAACGCCTCGCCGCCGAGCGTGCTGAACACGCCGCACGACAGCGATTTTGAGCTAATCATACCGCCGCGCTGCAGACCGCCGACCGCGAACTTCGTCAGCAGTGACTTCCGCGGAACACTCACCGGCGGAACCGGCTTGAATCCGCGGTCGCGGCTCAGTTCGTCGTACTTGATGTTCGCGTCCGCGTACTCGCCGAGCAGCGTCAGAGCCTCGTCGGTCCGCCCCGCGTCTAAGTACAGGAGCGCGAGCGCGGACTGCGTTCCGAACGGCTCGTACGGAAGCCCCGGATACTCGTATCCGAACAGTATCTGCAAAACTTTCTGCCACTCCGTGTAAATCTCGATACGCTCGTCCGGCGTATATCCGAGAGTTTTATCGGAGAGCAGCATTCCGACGTGCATTTCGAGCGGCAGAATGCCGTCGGTAATCGCGTGACAGATTTGCTCGCGCCGCTTTTCGCCGGTATAGATTTCGCATTGCGCCGCGGACTGATAGTGCAGCGGCCAAACCGGCAGCCGGTAGGACGTCTGAAGCGCGGACTGCTCGCCCTCGAAGACGAACTTCGCGCGGACGAGCATCGTCAGCAGTTCGTTGCGGGTCTGCGCGTCGTCGTCGCCGACGCGCTCGAGCTTGCGCTCGATGTACGAAATCGCGACGTAGGCGGCGAGACTTTTGTCCTCGTCCGACGGTTCTTCGAGCTTGCGGCTGCCTCCGCCGGTATTGCTGTAGTAAAAGTCGCCGTACCCGGACGCGCTGATAAGCGATTTAACGACCGTCTGCGTCGGCATATCGCTGTTCGGGTGGTCGCGAATGAACTGCGCCGCGTACTGCCAGCGTTTTTTCAAGTCCGGAATCTGGAAGAACCTGACGGCGAACTCCGTTCCCGCTTGCTGCTCCGCCGCGTAGTTCGTGCCGAGAATTTCGTCCGCGGTCACGTTGTAAAACCCGGCAAGCCCGGGCAGCAGCGTTATGTCCGGAAGTCCCTCGCCGCGCTCCCAGCGCGACACCGCCTGCGCGGTGACTCCGAGGAAGTCCGCAAGCTGCTCCTGCGTCTTGCCCGCCTCCGCGCGAAGCTCTTTCAGTTTTGCCGATATGTCCATAGTGCGCCTCCTTTTTTTACCGTTCGGTCAGGCAAAGCCCTCCCGTCGCTCATATTTCGGCAAAACGGCGGGTGAACCCGCCTTTGCCGAAATGCCTTGTCCCCGGCTGCCGCCGTTGTCCGGCGTAACCGCAGTTTATCACAACAAAATACAAATGTCACGCAATGCGTCATACACAACAACTAAACCCGGGCTTTAGCTTGTAAACGCAGACTTTAGCTGCGCTCTCCAAAATATTCCGCCGCGAAAAATAAAAATCCGCGCTTGACACGGCGCGGCGGTTGTGCTATACTGCGAGCGTGAGGTCTCGGATTACGGTCGGATGCATACGATCGGACGCTGCAGCGTTCGGGATCGCGCGCCCATTAACAAAACGAAAGGAGGCGGTCAACATCTCGGAATCTATCGGATTTGTCCGCCGCTACGCGACGGTATAGCTCGCTTCACGGCGAACAAAACGGGGTTTGACGAAAGTCAAGCCCCGTTTCCGTTTGGATATTTTACCGCTTGCGGGCGGCGGAAATTATGCGTATCTGCTTGTGAAATAGCCGTTCCGGAACCGCTTCGGACTGATTCCGGTCTCTTTTTTGAATACTTTCGTGAAATAGCTCTGGTCTTTGAAGCCGCACTGCCCGGCAATCGCCGCAAGTCCGATATTATCTTCGAGGAGCATTTTTTTGCTCTTTTCTATACGCACTTTCGTGATATAGGACGTGAGACTCATACCGGTTTCCTGCTTGAAAACGCTCGACAAATACGACTTTGAGAGATAGACTTCGCGCGCGAGCAGGTCGAGCGTCAGCTTGTCGGAGCAGTTCTGTTTGATGTAGTTCGTGACCTTGAACACAACGTCCGAATGTTTGACCTGCGCAAGGTCGAACGCCTGAACGATGAACCGGCGCACGATGTCCGAAATCCAAAACGCGAGCTGGTCAACGTCGGTGTACCGCTCAATCTGCGTGATGAAATCCTCGGACATATGGAACGTGTCGGCGGCGTCCGCTCCCGCCTCGATAGTCGCGCGGGACAGTCCGACGAGCAGTTCCAGAAGCCGCGCCTTGACGGACTTGAAATCGTAGTTCGAGTAGACGTAAATCTGCGCGAGCATTTCGTTTATCATACGCAGAGCCTCGGCGCGCTCCCCGGAGATGACCGTAAGCCGCAGGTCTTTCTCAAACTGGAGCAGTCTGTCCGCGCCGCCGCGGTCTTCGTCCGCGTACAGCTCTTTCGCGATATAGAGCTGCTTCAGCAGCTTCTCCTGGTCGTACATCAGATTCTGAATCTGCTGGTGTTCCGAACCGGAGATGTGCGCGACGACGCTTGAGAATATCTCGGCGACGTGTTGTACCTTGCGCGTCGAAAACACGGGCAGCCGCGAGACTTCCCACGTCATTTCCGGCACGGCGAGGTCGAACAGCGTGTCCTGAAGCTCGCCCATAACAAACGGACCGAGCACCATTCCGCCGACGAGCCGTCCGCCGTCCCCGGTGATTGACGCGGCGACGAACGTCATACCGAGCGGGCAGTAGTAGATATACCTGCCGTTCCACCTGTGCGCCTGGTTGCAGCCGTACAGGTGAGTCGCAAGCTCGTGCTTCTTGTCAATCCGGCAGTGCGTACAGAAATTGCTCACGCCGTTCTGCGCGGTGATTGTCGAGTTTTCGGGGTCCTGAATATCGACAATATAGCAGTCAATACCAAGCAGCTCCGAGAAATGCTCCTGGAATTTTTTGCACTTTTCGTTCAGAATATCTACCATAGCCGCAGTCCTTTACATTTATTTTATTTACCGCCCGGTCGGGCAATCGGGGTCCCCGCGGGGTCCGCAGACTTCGCGGGGTGAAAAGCCCTCCCGTCGCTCTGTGCTCGCAAGCTCGCACGGGGAACGCGCCTGCGGGCGCGGAGCCGTCTGCGACGGCTTTTTACCGCCCGGTCGGGCATCGGGGAGAGAAAAGCCTCCGTCGCTCTGTGCTCGCAAGCCCGCACGGCTTACTTCAGTCCCGGGGCGAGACGGTAGGTTCCGGCTTTGAAAAAGCTCAGCGGGTCTTTACGCGTACCGTTGTAGGAAATCTCGAAATGAATGTGCGGTCCCGTGCTGTTGCCAGTGGAACCGACAAGTCCGATAACGTCGCCCTTTGTCACCTTGTCGCCTTTTTTCACTTTCATCTTCTGCATATGCGCGTACAGCGTCGTATAGCCGTTGCCGTGGTTAATGACGACGTAGTTGCCGTAGGACGAGTTGTACGTCGCGAGTATAACCGTGCCGGAGTCCGCCGCGACGATGTTCTTGCCGTTGATTCCGCCGCCGATGTCAACGCCGGTGTGCATACGGTAGTCTTTGAAAGTCGGGTGCAGCCGCGTCCCGAAAAGGCTCGTAACGTAGTTGGAGTCGCGGCTCGGCCACATAAAGACCCCGGTGCCGACGACGGTGCTGCCGTTGTTCTTCGCCGCCTGCTCCTTGTTGTACTGATCGACCGCGGCGTTTATCGAGTCCTGCATTTTCTTCGAGTCGGCGACAAGCTCTTCGTAAGCCGCGAGCGACTGCGCCAGGTCAACCTCGATTTCGGAGATGACCTCGAGAGCCTCCGTGACCTCGCGCTCAAGCTCTTCCTGCTTCGCCGCGAGTTCGGCTTCCTCGACCTCCATTTCCGCGACAAGCTCCTCAAGCTCCGCCTGCTTCTCCTGATGACGCTCGCGCGCTTTGACGAGGTCCTGATACACCTGCTCGTCGGACTTCATTATGTCGTCGATGAAGTCGATTCGCGCGAGCAGATCCGAGAAGCTGTTCGCGGAGAACAGTACGCCGATGTATGTAATGCGTCCGTTCTCCTCAAGGTCGCGGATTCGCCGCTTGTAAAGCGCCCACTGCGCGTCCTCGTCGTTTTTGGCGAGTTCGACCGTCTCTTTCTGCTCCGTGACGAGCGCGCCGTAAAGCACGAGCTGTTCGGCAATGTTGTCGATTTCGAGCTGCGTAAGGCGGATTCTGTCGTCAAGCACTTCTTTTTTCGCGGTCGCGGAGGCGAGGTTGTACTTCTCCTCGTTGATTGACGAGCTGACCTGCGACTTCTCCTGTTCGAGAGCTTTTTTCTTGTTTTTAAGCTCCTCGATTTCTTTCTGCGTGATTGCTCCGGCGGGCGGAGGCGACGCGATTGCGGTAATCGCGCCGTAAATCACGGACATTAACATCAGTGCGGCGAGCACTATCGCGATAATCCGCGCCGCGAGCTTGCTGTTCATCTGGTTTTCACCTCCGAGCGAAGTTGTAATCTGACCGCGCCGTCAGACTTTGAGGTACTTGCGTATCGCCGTCGTGCTTCCGATAACGCCGACGAGCAGTCCGACCGCGACGTACAGTACGCAGAGCCGGAGAGACACCACGCCGAACGGCAGTACGGAAATCAGCGAGCCGGCGTAGCTCTCGGAAAACCTGCGGTAGACGGCGTTGTACAGTCCGGAAACCGCGAGAAACGCGGCGAGCGCGCCGGAAACCCCGAGAATAAATCCCTCGAACACGAACGGCCAGCGGATAAATCCGGAGGTCGCGCCGACCATACGCATAATCGCGATTTCGTCGCGCCTCTCGAACGTCGCGAGCTTAATCGTGTTGGAGATGAAGAACAGCGATACGATGAGCAGTACGATGATGAGCGCGACGGACGCTCCGGTCACGACGTTGCGCAGCGCGACAAAGCCTTTCGCTATCGTGAGATTCGCGTTTACCGTACCGATTCCGCGAACCGCCGCGACCGCGCGCTGCGTCGCCGCCATATCGGCGACGTCCAGGACGTACACCTCGAAGCGGTGCCGGAAGTCCTCGGGATAGATGCCGGCATAGCGCGGGTCGTTCTCGTACCCCTCGGGAAGAAACGCTTTGAGAGCCTGCTCCCGCGAGACGAACACCGCGGTCCACACGTTGTCCGCGCTCTCGATGAGCGGTTTGAGCGACTGCGCCTCGGCTTCCGAAAGGTCCGACTCGACGTACGCGAGAATGATGTTTTCGTCCTCGTACCTGCTTACGGTGAGCGATATGTTAAGCGACAGGAGCGCGAACGTACCCGTTATGATAAGACACGCGAATATCGTGAATACCGACGCGAAAGACATAAAGCCGTGCGTGAATATGCTCGCAAGCCCCTCGCGTATGTAGTACCCGGCGTTAATGCGCTTCGGATGATTCTTCATTGAAATAGTCCCCGTCCGTACCGTCAAAAATGATGCGTCCCTCGTCAATCGCGATTATGCGCCCGCCGAGCTTCCGGACGAGAGTCTTTTCGTGCGTCACGACGAGCATCGACGTGCCGAGTTCGTTGATTTTCTTCAGCAGCATCAGTATCTCGAGACTCCGCGCGGGGTCGAGGTTGCCGGTAGGCTCGTCCGCGATTATCAGCCCCGGGTTGTTGACGAGCGCGCGCGCGATTGCGACGCGCTGCTGTTCCCCGCCGGACAGTTCCTGCGGCATCGCTTTCATCTTGCCGTCAAGCCCGACAAGGTCGAGAACGTACGGCACGCGCTTTCTGATTTCGCTCGCCGACGCGCCGACCGTTCTCATTGCGAAAGCGACGTTTTCGTAGACGCTTTTCTTTTCGATAAGCCGGAAGTCCTGAAACACAACTCCGATGCCGCGCCGGTGATACGGCATCTGCGACAGCTTTATGTGCGACATATCAAGGCTGCCGACGCCGACGCGTCCGCTTGTCGGCGCGATTTCGCCGGTAAGCAGCTTTATTATGGAAGACTTGCCCGACCCGGATGGACCTACGAGAAACGCGAAGTCGCCGTCCGCGAGGTCGAACGTCACGCCGCGGAGCGCGTTCGTGCCGTTCGGGTAAGTCTTGAAAACCTCTGTGAATCTAACCATCAGTAATGAAAATACCGCCCGTCCGCCCGTTATTTCGCGGCGTTACCGCCCCGTCTGTTTCTGCTGCGTCGAAAGGTACTTGCGTACCATAAGCGCGACCTTGAATACGATTGCGTGTTCAAACTCGCGCAGGTCGAGTCCGGTGAGCTTCTTGATTTTCTCAAGCCGGTAGACGAGCGTGTTGCGGTGGACAAAAAGCCGCCGCGACGTTTCCGACACGTTCAGGTTGTTCTCGAAAAACTTGTTTATCGTATAGAGAGTCTCCTCGTCGAGAGCTTCGATTGGGTTTTTCTGAAACACCTCGCGCAGGAACATTTCGCACATCGTAACCGGGAGCTGGTACACGAGCCGCCCGAGTCCGAGGTTCGCGTAGAACATCAGCACGCGGTCAGGCTCGAACACCTTGCCGACCTCAATCGCGGTGAGAGCTTCCTTATATTTGTCGGCAAGCTCGTACAGCGAGTGAGCCGGGGTTCCGATACCCATAACAAAGTGCTGCCCCATAATTTCGTTCAGCCGGGCTTCCACGCGCGCGACAAGCTGCACGAGCGCGGCGTCCGGCTCGCTTCCGAGTTCCGTAACGATGACGAAGTCGCCGGAGTTCACGGTGACGATAAACTCCGACTGCTTGTCCGGGAACATTTCGCGAAGCTGCTGTATCGTGGAATGGCTGAGAATACCGTACTGGCGCACGAGCAGACACGCTCTCGTCGTGTCCACGGAGAAGTGCAGGTCTTTCGCGCGCGTCGCAATGTCTCCGGGGAGTACATTCCCGGACATAATGCTCTTGACAAACGCCGCGCGGTCGTTGTTCTCGTCGAACCGCGTCTTCGCCTCCGTCATCGCGCACATCGCGAAGCAGCAGAGAGTTCCCGCCATTTCGTCGGTTCCGTCCACGAAAACGGCATAGTCGTATGACCCGCCGCCGCCCGCGACGGCGCGGAACGTCATTCCGCCGCTGATGAAATCCGAATCCGGCGGCTCGGGCGGCGTGAGCTTCCCGAGCGTCTGCCCTATAAGCGCGAGGTCGGAGCAGGCGACGACGACTCCGTCGTCCCCGATAACCCCGACGGTTCGCGGAGTCGAATCGCGTATCTGAAGTATGACGCTTTGAAATACCCTTGCGGACATTTGTTGACCCTCCTGTTAGACGCTCCGTCGGGCAAAGCCCTCCGTCCCTGCTGTCCGCAGAGCGCGAAACCGTGCAGAGAATGAGCTGTGTATTTGTATTATACACCACGCGCGGACAATTTTCAACACTTTTTTCTCCGAATACAAAAAATTTGTAAAATATTTAGATTAGCCCGCCGCCGGGACGCGCAGCATAAACCGCGAACCCTCCGAATAAGCTGTATTCGAGGGCGGACGCAAAGGGCGAAAGCCCCCTGACAAACTGTGCGAGGTGTTGACAAATGGTTGTTATTTCGGCAAGGTTCAGCAAAAAGCGCGCCGCGATTGCCGTCGTCGCGCTCGGAGCCGCGCTCGCGGCGATTGTATTCCTGGCGGCGCGCTGCGGCAAAAGCGGCGGCGGCACGAACGCCGCGACTAACGCGGAGCGCGTCGCATACCTCTCGTCTTACGGGTGGAAAGTGGACGAAGTCTGCCTTGAGGAGCAGTCCGTCGTAATCCCGAAGGAATTCGGCGCGGTTTACGAGACGTATAACGAGCTTCAGCGGAAGCAGGGTTTCGACCTGTCCGAATACGCCGGACGCGATGTGACGCGCTATACATATGAAATCCTCAACTACGCGAACGCGGACGTGACGGTCGTCGCCGACATAATCGTGTGCGGCGGAAAAGTCATTGCGGGAGACGTGCAGTCCAACTCACTCGACGGTTTTATGACGACGCTTTCGGGCGGTCGGGAGAGCTGAAAAAACGGCTTGAATCCGCCGCTGTAATGTGGTATAATATCCGTAAGCGGATATTAACCTTATCTAAGCCGGTATACCACCTCGGCACTTCGCGCCTGCGGTATAATATCCGCAAGCGGATATTAACCTTATCTAAGCCGGTATACCGCGACGGCACTTCGCGCCTGCGGTATAATATCCGCAAGCGGATATTAACCTTATTTAAGCTGATATACCACCACGGCACTTCGCGCCTGCGGTGTATCAATTAACCGCCCGGACGGGCTGCGCCGGGCGCGCGCTCTGCGCCCGCAAGCTCGCGCGGAGAACGCGTCTGCGGGTACGGTGCGCGCCGGTTGCCGTCCGCGAATTCCAAATAATGCCCGCCCGCCGCGCACCACATAAGAACGAAGCCGGAGTTCGTTTCCGGCAAACAGAATGTATGTTAAAAACAATTATCAAAAGTAAATTCACTATACTGTGCCTGGCGTTCGCCGCCGCGTTTATCGCGGTCGGACTTTCAGGCATAGTTTTCGGCGCGTCGTCTCTCGGCATCGTGACGGTGCTGTTCGGCGCGCTCTATATCGCCGCCGCGGTCGCGGCTGCCGCGCTGCGGAAGCGGTTTCCGCGGACGGCACGGCTCGCGGCGCAGATTGTGACGGTCGTGTCGCTGCTTATGCTCGGGGTGGTTTTGGTTTGCAGCGTACTCATCGCGTCGAAGTACGCGACGGCGGACGAGCTTCCGCAAAACACGGTGGTCGTGGTGCTCGGCGCGGGACTCGACAAAGAGACCGGCACGACTCCCGGACTGCTGCTCCGCCGCAGACTCGATGCCGCCGCGGACTTCCTCGAAGCGCACCCCCGCGTGAAGTGCATAGTCTCCGGCGGTCAGGGACCGAACGAAAACGTCTCCGAAGCGATTGCGATGGGCGACTGGCTCATACGCGAGCGGGGCATCGAAAAAGCGCGCATTATATATGAAGCCGCCGCGTCAAATACCCGCGAAAACATCAAGTTCTCGCGCGAAATGGCGTACGCGAACAACCTCCGCTTCGACGAGGTCATAATCGTGACCGACGGTTTTCACCAGTACAGGGCGCAGCAAATCGCGGCGCGGTACGGCGCGACCGCGTATTCCCTGTCGTCCGACGCGCCGTCCGGGCTTACGGCGATTTACTGGCTGCGCGAGGTCGCGGGAATCGTCGGGAATCTGTGGCTGAGACTATAGACAGTATAGTAATACCTTATTCCGGCTGATATACCGCGGCGGCGTAAACGCCTGCGGTATAATATCCGCAAGACCGTCGGGCAAAGCCCTTTGGGTCTGCTCAAGACTATATACCACAACGGCACTCTGTGCCTGCGGTATACATAGTATATCAGAGAAAAAATGTGAAAGGCAAGAAAAATGAAAAAAGTGTTTTACAAAGCAATCGCGGCGGTACTCGCACTCGCAGTGCTGACGGCGGCTCTCGCCGCCTGCGCGGAGAAAACCCCGGCGACCGAGTCCTCGCCGAGCCCGTCCGCGGACGTTTCACCGAGTCCGTCCGCCGCACCCTCTCCGTCTCCCGGAGTGTCGCCCGACTCCGCCGGCAACTTCTCCGACGAGATGAAGATTCCCTACCGCACCGACCTGTCGCAGTACGACGGCTCCGATTCCTACGAGCGCGAGGGCGACCACCCGGGCAGCCCGTACTTCAGCAACCTCGATTTCTACAACCTCAAAAGCACAGACTCGCTGACGATACTCGAAGGCTTCAAAACCCAGCAGCAGACGAGCGAGTGGAGCTGCGGCGTGTCCGCCGCGCTTATGGTGCTCGAGTGGTTCGGCAAGCTCGGCGACAACGACGAAGCGTCGCTCGCGGTGTTCCGTCAGCCGAGCGAAATCTCCGACTGGTTCCCCGGCGGACTTATTCCGTCGGCGACGACGCTGCGTCAGCTCATTCAGATTTTCGACGGAATCGGCGGCTTTACATACGAGTCCGCGTTCGACTACCCCGACGACGCGTACGAGGTGTTCACGCTTGAGTGCGTTCAGGAGACGCTTAACGCCGGGTACCCGATACTCATCGGCTGGAACGACTGGGGCGGACACTGGCAGGTGATAATCGGCTACGACACAATGGGTACGGACGATTACGAGGGCGACGACGTTATCATTGTCGCCGACCCGTACGACACGACCGACCACAACCAGGACGGTTACGGCGTGTACGGCGCGGAGCGGTTTATCTACAACTTCAGCTTCTACACGTTCCCGGAGGAAGAGATTAACGACTACGCGTTTCTTGTGGTAAAAAACTAAACTAACCGCCCGTTCGGTTCCGCGCCCTCACTCAGCATATCAGTAAAGCCGCCCTCCGGCGGCTTTACTGATATGTCCAAGATTGTTTGATTTAGAAAGTTAAGTTTCAAAATCGAAAGGGAAACACACAATGGGAATATTTTTTGGGGTTGCGCTTGTAATAGCTATCATTATGATAATCGTTACAAGCGCAAGGAAACGCGGTAAAATAGGCAAGCTGAACAAGAAGCAACGGGAAGCCCAAAAGGAACTAATCCGTGTTCAATCGTCATTAGTTTCGCGTGGTGAATTGGTCATCATCGAAAATTCATCAATCATTACCAAGCCGAATGAAGCCGTTCACTTTGGGCTTGCCGCGAACAGACTGATAACTAAAAACAAGGTTGTCGGACGAACGGGCGGGGGAAGTGGTGTCAGCGTCCGCGTTGCAAAAGGTCTTTCAGTTCATTCAGGCAGGGGAAGAAGCCGAACGGTTTATGGGAACGTGACTTCCGCGTTCACGGGAATGTTCCTCATTACCAATCAACGGTTAGTCTTCGTCCACGCACAACAGGGCTTCGAAGTCAGTCTTGATAAGCTAACCGCCATAAACGAACAAGGGGGATTGCTCATTCAATCGGGGAATAATTCATTCCTTGTTCAAACAAAAGCGAACCGATTGTGTATTGACACGGTTCACTTGATACTTAACAAACAAAAAGAAGCCGCCCAGTAAGGGCGGCTTCTTTAATTTATATATTAAGCCGCGAGAACGCGGCGCGGCGTGGAGGGGATCGCACATTCAAAACCGAACAACGGTGCAAGCAAAGCGGATTCACATAATTTATGACTATTCCGGATAAGGCGCGTTGCGCGAGGTGAACTCGCGAGCGCGTGTTATCGTTAGGTCAAGCCCTCGGGTTATTAGTATCGGTCAGCTGAACACATTACTGTGCGTACACCTCCGACCTATCGACGATGTAGTCTACATCGACCCTTACCCCCGAAGGGTGGG